>JAVCCD010000121.1 GCA_030765665.1 Candidatus Tenebribacter mawsonii
AATTAGGGCAGAATACTGTCTTACTTGCCGTTTCATCAATTGCGTTTATGCATAAATTAAATTCATTTTCAGGCAAAGCTCTAAGATAATTCAATATTTTAATGTAATCATCTAATTGAGCAGAACTATTCTTAAAAGGATGATGGGTGAAGAAACCGTTATTGATTATTCTTCTAACTTCAATTGTAACATCAGCTTTTTCGCTAAGACACATAATAACTCCTGATTGCTTTTTAGATATAATTATTTATTATTAGGACAGATCATGTCTATATCGCCTGCTTCCTGCACCTGGCATTTTGAAAAACAGGTTCTTACTGTCATAAAGACATATGCAAAAGTATAGTATGATAAGCTCTATCTCCAGCTCATTGCATCATCTTCTGCATCTCTCCATCCGTCACCTTCTTCTTCAATTCTCTTAGCCCAGGTTTTATCATTTAGAAACTCCTCAACTGCTTTGGAAATTGTATAAAAATCTGTTGATCTATCAGCTGTACTGGCTGCTATTCCCAAAATTTCGCGGGTCCACTGCTTATCATTAAGAAAATCACCATTGGAAACGGACCCGGCAAGAAAAATCAAATCGTCAATGCAACCCGAACCGCCTTCCTTAAGTTTTTCAAACACTTCCTTATATAGTTCCCTGGCCTGGGCAATATCGTTTTGTTTTTCTATAATTGACTCTGCTTTAGTTATTTTGACTGCAGTAAGATCACTTTTTTTTGATGTATCTACCATTTATCCCGACCAACTGAAGGGATCAGATTTTTCGTTTTTTTTGCTTAATTTTATATTTAGTTTATGTGCCCAATCTTTGACACTTGTTGCAGTTTCATTTGCAATCTCATCATTTAGACGTCTCATATCTTCTTCTTCACCTATTTCCTTAGCTTTTTCATAGAGCCTACAAGCCCAGTCTTGGCCTTCATTACCAAAACATATGAGTACTTTTGGGATCAACCATCTATAGTCGTCAAAATGTTTAGCTATCTCCTCTGCTTTTTGAAATAGCTTTCTTGCCCAGGTTTTATCAGCCAATGTAGCTTCATCTGCAATTGAGACTGCTAGATTCCTGTAATCTCCTGAATCTTCTGCTAAATCCCCTGCCTTTTTATATAGTTTATGTGCTCTTTTGGATGCATAGCTTGCTAAACGCTCATAATCCATTGAATGTTTTGCTTTTTTCTCTGCTTTTAAATAAAGTTTCTGTGACCAATCGATATCTCCCAAAACATCTTCATCAGCAACTTTTCCAGCTAAGTCTATATAGTCCGAACATGTATTCGATTTTCGCTTTTCTACTTTTTTAAATAATTTTCTGGCCCAATCTTTATCACCCAAAATTGCTTCGTCTGCAACTTCCACGGCTAAAGCCTTATAGTCGAATGGTCCATTAGCTTGTTTCTCTGCTTTTTCATAAACTAGACGTGCCCACTCTTTGTCACCTGCTTCAGCAATTTCCCTACCTACATCCTTCTTATGCCACCAATGTCTAGCATTATCCTCTATACTTTCAAAATAATCAATTTGTTCTTTTGTCAGTTTTGTCTTTGTCATTTTTTCTCCTAATACATTATTTATTTATACCGATTTTAACTTTTCCTTAAGATACTTACGAACATCTTCATTTGATGTATCAAGATTCTCTTCTATCATTCTAAAATGAATTATTCATCATCCTCATCCTCATCATCGTCTTCACCACCTTCGTTCCAATCCCATCCATGTTCTACCTTTGGAAACTCACATTCAGGATTGGCAGAAACCGTAACATATGTATCTTCGGATGAACCATAAGATTCTGCTACAGTAAACATCCATGAAGCTTCTGTATTATCTCCAAATAATTGCAAAAGTTCATTAGTAAATCTAGATACTTCTTTATTATATCTACATTCATCTGGAACATATGAACCCCAAGATATTGCCTGTCCATTTTCACATCCCTGATGTATAAATGGACCTCTTATTTCATCTCTTATGTATGTCTCTGTGCGCATATTAATATCTAATTCAGGATTTTCTTTATCATCAATCTTAAATGGTCTAAAATCCTTAAAATTAGGATATTTATTTTCCCATTTCTTGTAAAAATGATCCAACTCTTCTAGTGTAACTTTCTTCGTAACATTGACTACATAGCTTTCTGAGTCTTGAATTCCGTAAAACGATATTTGTCCCATTTTAATCATCCTTAAATCACGTTACTTATTTTTCTAATCCTCATCATCCCAATCTTCGTCTTCATCCTCATCAACAGTCCATTCAATATTAATTTTGGGGTTTTCCGATTCAGAATTGGCAGTTATTTCAATTTGACAAGTTTGCGAATAACCTTCTGGGTATCCACCTGAAACCATTAAAGTAAAAGACCAATTAAATTGTGTGTCTTCGCCCATTAATAAAAGAAGTTGATTAGTAAACTTAGTCGTTTCTTCATTGTACATAAAATCATTTGATCTATTATCCATCAAAATGCAATCAATATCTTTGTTGCACCCCTGAAACACAAACGTAGACGTTGCTTTATTCTCCAAATAATTAATTTCATCCATATTATATTCGAAGTGTTTTTCTTCAAAGATCTCATCAAAATTAAATTCGATTTTGTTTTCACCATTAATTATGATTGGATGGAAATCTTTGAATAATTCTGGATTTTTATTTTCCCATTTCTGGTAAAAAATAGCCAACTTTTTTTTAGTTAGTTCTTTGTCTTTATCTATACCAAAAATGAGCCTTTCATGTAAACCTGAATACGTAATATGTGACATTTTACTTCTCCTTAAGTATTTTTTAGTTCTTCACACCCCCATGAAGTTGAGATATCTTTTATTATTCCTCTTTCTGCTTCTGAAAAATTCCCGTCGTCTACAGCAATTCTTACCAAATCATTTAGAAAATACTTCATTTTATAATTGCCTGGTCTTAATTACTTCATCTTATTTTATCAAAAAAATCCTGACCTGAAATTATCTTGATTGTATTAAATTTTCTGGCTTTTTCAAGTTTACTGCCAGCGTTTTCTCCTGCTAAAAGATAATCCAGCTTACTACTTACCGTTGATGATACTTTCCCACCATTATCTTCAATAAGATCATTGAGTTCTTTCCTGGTATAGTTCTCAATTTTACCAGTAACTACAAAAGACATTCCTGTCAGTTTGCCACTCATTTTAGACTCAATCTTATTGAATACAACACCGCTTTTTTTCAGACTTTTTATCATAAGAATATTTTCTTTATTAGAGAAAAACTCAACAACAGCATCAGCTGTTTTCTCTCCTATCTTATCGATCGCAAAAAGATCTGCGGAGGTAGCTTTCATTAGAGAATCAATATCGGAGTAACTATCTGTTAATATTTTAGCTGTATTAAGTCCTACAAACCTGATACCTAATCCTGCTATTAGCTTACCAAGTTTCTGTGTTTTTGAAACCTCAACTGCTTTTTGTAATTTTTCTGCTGATCTTTTTCCCTGATGTGGCAGTGAAGCAAATTTCTCATAATCAATGCTGTAAATATCCTCTATTTTTTCTATCATATTATTGTCTAAGAGTTGTTGTATAACCGATTCCCCTAAACCACGGATACCTACGGTGTCTCTGGAAGCAAAATGTTCAATCCGACGTAAGATCTGTGCGGGGCAGTTCAGGTTATCACAATAGGATTTTGATCCATTGTCTAAACTTATTAATTGGGTACTACAAACAGGACAGCTTTCAGGGAAGATAATGCTTTTTGCGTTTTCTGATCTTCTATCTAAATTAACACCTATTATTTTTGGTACAATCTCACCCGATTTAATCAATCTTACATAGTCTCCTTCTTTCAAACCCAACCGCTTAATTTCATTTGCATTATGAAGTGTTGCTCTTGAAACTGTTGTCCCTGCAAGATAAACTGGATTAAGCTTAGCTACAGGTGTAACAGCTCCTGTTCTTCCTACCTGAAAATCAACTGAAAGTAGTTTAGTCTCTGCTTCTTTCGCTTTAAATTTATAGGCTACAGCCCATTTGGGAAATTTAGATGTATGACCAATCTTATCCTGTATAGAAAAATGGCTGACCTTAAAAACCAGACCATCAACCATGTAATTCAAGTCATCTCTACCTTTATCCCAGATCTTACATTGTTCTATCAGGTCTGCAACATTATCTGAATAGTAATGCTCGACTATTTTAAAGCCCAGATTTCTCAAATATTCCAAAAGCTTATATTGTGAATCAACTGAGCTCTCCTCAAATAAGCCTACTGAATATATCTTGTAATCAAGTTTTCTCGCTTTCACCCTTGCTGGATCTTTTAGTTTTATGCTACCTGCAGCAGCATTCCTGGGATTTGCAAAAACTTTTTCACCATTTGATTCCCTTTCTTTATTTATACGGTCAAATTCATCTATATTTAAGATTATTTCGCCTCTAACTTCGATAGGGGTTTTATGGCTAATTTTTAAAGGGATTGAAGGTATCGTCTTAATGTTTTCCGTAATATCTTCTCCTACTATGCCATCTCCACGTGTGGTTGCATAAATAAGTTCTCCATTATCATAATATAGATTAACGCTGAATCCATCCAATTTCAACTCGCAAGTAAAAGGCATATTACCGGTTTCCTTTTCTTTTACCTTAGAGAAAAAATTTTCAACCTCCTCCATAGAAAATGCCTTGTCAAGGCTATACATCGGAGTATTCAATGTAATAATGCTACTATCTGAACTGATGTCTGACCCGACAAAGTCGGTAGGTGAGGCAGATTCTTTGAACTGCGGATACTGCTCCTCTAGTTCTTCAAGATTTTTTAACATACGATCAAACTCAAAATCAGAGATTTCGGATTGAGATTTTTTGTAATAAAGATCGTTATGCTTTTTTACTTCAGATCTAAGTTTTTCTATCTTGTTTTTTACCTTATCTACTTTCATATAATCCTCCATTTTTATTAATTAGTTTTATAAGACATTTTCATCATATACTATATAGAATTGATGAAACTTTGAACTAAACATTCATTATCTATTCTTTCTTAGTTTTTTCTAAGAATTATTTAAGTTCTTTTGCTGTCTTTCCAGCTTACCCATTTTCATCCAAAATTTTTTCTGTTGGATCTACACCGATTACGTTAATACTCGTATGCATTACGTATAACGATATAGTGAAGTTAGTAAAAACAAACAATGATTAATCACTATTTTAACTTTAACTTTTTATATCTATTTCATTTAAAATTAAATCCCACTTACCTTCATACTTTTGAAGATACTTACTCAGCTGGCCGTCTTTAGTAATATTAGCTCGAAGAATAAACAACTTCTTCATATTGCTGGATGTCTCTTTTAGGTCATTCTTAGGAACAATAAAATAGAAGTTTTTTTCAAACCAATATCCTACCAGAAAATCGACCTTATTATATTCATTTTCTGTTAGAGTAAAATTGAATGATGAACGTCCACTAGTTGTAAAGAGCCTTTGTCGTGTTTTAACTTCAATTTTAATAGTACTATTTCTTTCTTTGTTAATTAAAACAACATCACATCCTGGTTCATGCAAATTGTAATAAGCATTCCAAGGTCTGTCCTTAAGTCTGACATACAATTGAAAAATCACAGATTTCTCACCAATTTCCATAAGCAAATTATTAATGTTTTGAGGCATTCTCTTCTTTTTATTTTCCATATCATCCCCCCTAAATAAATCTCCTTTCCCAAAAAACTCTGTTATTTCAAAATAAATTTCTATCCTTTTGTCTTTATTAACTTCAATTAAGAATTTGTCAAAATATTTATCTTCTGCTGGTATAAGTGATTGCCGGATAAACGTCCAATCCACATTTCTAACACCAAATCTATCAGCTAAATAATCATTTTCAGCTGCTACTCACTCTTCCATATTTCCAGCATCTTTAATTACGATCGCATCTTCAAATGAATTGCCTG
>JAVCCD010000232.1 GCA_030765665.1 Candidatus Tenebribacter mawsonii
ATTCATTCAATGAGAGAAGTGATTTGGCAATCCAAGCTTCTTCATCCCGTACACGTATCATTACGCTAATACCATTTTCCCGCTTTGATGTTGGAAAGAATGCTTGTAACAGAGAAGCTGGATAAGAGAGAATATGTTTTAGATTTTGATATTTTGTAAATTTGTGTTTAGACATCTGCAAACTCTCTAAGAACATTAATAACTTCTAAATCCTCATCTGTCTTATAAATTGTTAAATTTTGTATGCCATTGAACAACACTAGATTATATTTATCATCAGCTTTTTTATCTTGTTTCAATATTGACTTTCCAATCCTCAAAATCTCCGGTAGATATTTGGAATTAAATGAAGTAGGAAGAGCATATTTATCAAGTCGTCTTTCAATCACTTCTAACACCTCTCTCGTAACAAAGCCTTTTTGGAAACTAAGTTTTGCTGCTGCACGAATACCTATTGCCACAGCAGTTCCATGCGAGATATCATAATTAGAAACAGATTCTAGTATATGCCCAAATGTATGACCTAAATTCAATAATCTCCTAGATGATTTGTCATGTAAATCAATATGGGTTAATTCCAATTTTGTTCTAATCGCTTCCTTAATGATAGCTTCTATACCTTGTTGTTCTGCAAGAGAACTAAGCAAATCAGATTGTGGTAAAAATGACATTTTTACAATCTCTACAAAGCCATTTTTATATTCTGTCTCCGATAATGACTCTAGAAATTTTGTATTGATGATAACTTTCTCGGCAATATAAAAGCTTCCAACTCCATTCTTAATATTGTTATAATTAATCCCCGTTTTACCGCCAATAGACGCATCAACCATTCCCAATAACGTTGTTGGAATCAAAATTAAACGACAACCTCTTTTATATGTGGATGCTGAAAAAGCAGCAATATCTGTTGTAATACCACCACCAATACCATAAATGATATTACTCCTATTTATGCTATTTGTATATAAAAAACTATAAATTTTTTGAAGTGAATCATAATTTTTCGTATGTTCATTCGCCTCATAGATGAAGATTCGTGATTTGTTCTTGATAGATTGAAATAGTTGTTTATAAATAGTATAGATGTTAGAATCAATGATATAGACTTGTTTATCATCTAGCTTAAAAACATCTTTTAGATCTTTTTTATATTCAATCTTCATTTTTGTCTTTCCTTAAAATCATGATCATTTTTTGGATTTGCTCATCTCTCTTTGAAATTACAATTAAGACTCCTGCAATACACAATACGATTACAGATTTAATTATAAACAGTTTCAAATTTAATATATAATAATGGTTAAATAATGCTGAAATAGTGAGTATTAATAATCCAATAAATACAAGCAATATTGGATATTTGATCTTATACAAATAAACAGCAACAAAATAATTGAAGATTACAATAAAGAAGTAAGCAATGATAGAGGAAATACCCGCTCCTAAAATTCCTATTTTGGGAATTAGAATGAAGTTTAGAAGGATGTTTAAAATTGACCCTAAAAAAACTGCGAGTGTTATGTTTCCAGCTTTTTTTCTAGCATAATAATTGATATTTATAATATTAAAAACACCATACAGAAACGATGAGATTACACCTGCAAAAACAATTTTGTAAGATGCCAGATAATTAGAATCAATAATAAATCTAAAGATCTCTTGAGAATAAATAATGATAAACGATCCAAATAATGAACCTGCTATCACATAATACTTAAACATACTTTTATTTATTGCTTGTGCATGTGGTTCTTTCGCGATTTTCATTGCATAAGGTAAATATACAAGGCTTACCATTGTAACCATGAAATGCATAATCATTCCAATTCTATAACCTGCTGAATATATGCCAACATCATACATTGTGTTAGCGGAGAGATATGTGAGCATATAACGATCAGATGCTTGTAAAATCAACATTGATATAGTTCCAGGAATCATGACGATGCCAAATTTTAGCATAGATGAAACAATTTCATTGGAAAAATATTTCTTTTCTGATTTTGCAACCTGCATTTTACTCATCATTTTTATTATCTGACTAATTCCAACAAAAGAGGCAATAACTGAGGCAATTGCTAAAAAGATGAAATAATATTCAATTGAGAATTTATTATTAATAGAAAATACTATTATCAATAATAAAACAATGATGTTCTGAAGAGCACTTATTATGGCATATTGTCTTGATTTTTCCATAATATTCATTAGATTAAGACTGATCGAAAACAACATATTAAAGAAAAGTATAACTGCTATGTAGTAAAACAGATGTGAATATTTTACTGATCTTAAAACAAGTACAGATAGTTCAACTCGAAATAGAATTATCAGAATGGAAAGAATAAAACCAAATAGTGATAAGATTATATAAACAGAGGAAATTAACGAAAACTTATATTGATCTGTTTTCACGTCATAGAAATGTGAGAAAATAGCCTGATGAATTCCTAACAAGTAAATGAGACTAGCAAATGAAAAAAAGATCATCAGATTCGTATAAACTGCGTACTGCTCCGGTAAAAGAAAATGCGTAAAAATAGGTAATAAAAGAATTAATAAAATTTTATTAAAAAAGTTTCCTGCTGCATAATCGATAGTTTTTTTCAAATATGGTTTCATTATTTTAGCACATTTTTATACATTTTCAAAGTCTCTTCTGCGATAATTGTCCAAATGAAGTTCTTTATTATGTGATTACTTAAATCCAAAGTTCTTTTTTTATTCAAAGCAAATTCTATACTTTGCTTAATCGATGACACAGAGTTAGGGTCTGGATATTCAGCATAGTCTCCAAAATATTCTTTTGTCCCCCCTTTAGGTGTAATCACAATATTTGCTCCAGTTAGTCCAGCTTCTAAAGCCGCTCTACCAGGTGTTTCAAATTTGGTTGGAAGAATGAAAGTGTGACAGGCAGCATATGCAGAAGCAAAAAGCGGATCATCATGATTCAGCCATTCAATAAGCGTGATATTCTTACTTCTCTCAATTTCTTTCCTGCACCACTCGCCTTCTTCGTTATGTAATATATCAGCAATAATAACAGCTGGATGCTCGATTTGTTGTAGTGCTTTGATAATATTTTTTCCATTTTTCCTTTCTGGTCCTAGATGTCCTACATAGAGAATAAAATCTTTTAAACCGTATTTCTGTTGGAACAAGCTTGAGTCTGCATCTGCAAAATGCTTCTCTACACCATTATGGATCACTTGCATTTTATCCCTATTTACATCCATACCATTAACAAGCAAATTTCCTTCATCAATCGTATTAGGAAGAATTTTTTCAGCGTTGTTACAAATTAGATTAGTAATTTTATAATCTGAAATTGAGCGGATAAAAAGTTTATTTATTGGTTTTTCCAATTTCTGATAAAGTCTGATCTTCCAAGCGGGATGATTGCTGAATATGATTGGATTCACAACATACTTTGCATTGTATAGTTTTAAATTTGTTGCTAAAGAATAAGTACTGATATTTGCTAAAAATATGTGAACAAGATCGTCTTTTGTAAGTTTTAAATTAAAATCCCACATATCAAATAATTTTACATCAACTCCCAGCTCTTCCAAAGCTCGCTTTGTATGAAGCAATTTATACGTTGGTCCGCCTCGATTCAACATAATAGACTGATAACTAGCTAAGTGTATTCTCATTTTTCACTTCCTGATTATTTAAAATAATTTTTGCTTCTTCTCGATTCATGATTATAAAGTAGATCTCTCCAGTGAAATTTACGAGTTCTTTTGAAATCATGCTTATTTGTTGGTTTTGGGTGCGGTTTCAGAGTAATTTCATCTATTCTAGTAGTCCCATTTTCAGTGATTGCAAATCCGTTCTTTGTTGATATCCTAATAAATACTTTTTCAGAATTATATTTTGCCACTAGTTCATTATCAGAATATATGAATTCAGGTTCTAGCTTATCCCTCTCACTCCACCAAATGCTGAACTCATTCATGTTCATAGTAGTAAAATCATTGGAATTTACGAATCTAAATATCTCTTCAAAGATTTCAAAATGTTGGTGATGTGGATGATGATAAATGATGACTGGCTCTCCTGTCAGTTTCTTTTCTTCAATTATATTTATGTAATATTTAAACATCTCTTCCTGAGTAAAATGAGAGCGACGCAATCTTCCCAAACTTATTGGATGTATTGGAATTTGCATAACACTTGAAACTTTATTGTTAGTATATGGATAGAATGGTAGATTATCATAATCAAGCGCAAATTCAGAGGAGTATTTGAATGCCATTCTTTGCAGAGCTTTATCCAGAGGAAAATTCCAATCTCCGAAAGGGGCTGCAAAACCAGTAGCTTTTATACTATGTTTTTTTAATTTTTCATCAGCCCTTTTAATATTTTCATAATTATCTTCGTATGAATCATAAACGTAGTGTTTATCGCAATGTATTGCCATCTCTTGATCTTGCATCAAAGTATAATTTTCTAATCTATCGTCTGATTCAGTATCTAAAA
>JAVCCD010000312.1 GCA_030765665.1 Candidatus Tenebribacter mawsonii
ACAATTCGAACTAATCAAGTAATGATCGATAGTGATTTAGCTGAAATGTATGGAGTTGAAACAAAAAATCTTAATTTGGCTGTTAAAAGAAATATCGATAGATTTCCTGAAAAGTTCAGGTTTCAATTAACGAAAGAAGAATATGAAAAAAAATTAAGGTTACAATTTGTCACCTCAAAAGAAAATTCTTTGAGGTCGCAAAATGCGACCTTAGGAAAAGATAACAAAGTTTTGAGGTTGCAAAATGAAACCTCAAAAGAAAAGCGTGGTGGAAGACGTTATCTTCCTTATGCATTTACGGAACAAGGTGTAGCAATGCTTTCGGCTGTTCTCAGAAGTGAAACAGCGATAAAAGTTTCAATTCAAATTATTGATGCTTTTGTAGAAATGAGAAAATTCATATCTCAAAATGCAAACCTATTTCAAAGAGTAAACAATATTGAACAAAAGCAGATTGCCAGTGATGTTAAGCAAATAGAAACTGACACAAAAATAGATGCCATTTTAGATGCAATTGAAGAAAAGGAGATCAAACCCAAACAAGGCATCTTTTTTGAAGGGCAGATCTTTGATGCTTACAAATTTGTTTCTGATCTTTTCCGCTCTGCAAAAACTTCGATACTCATTATCGATAATTACGTTGATGATACGGTTCTCACACATCTCACGAAAAAAAAGAAAACAGTGAAAGTATCAATTTACACAAAAAATCTTTCCGAGCAATTGAAGTTGGATGCAGAAAAATTCAATTCGCAATATAAAAACCTTACTCTAAAAAAATTCAATAAATCTCACGACCGCTTTATTATTATCGATGACAAAGATATTTATCATTTTGGTGCATCACTCAAAGATCTCGGCAAGAAATGGTTTGCCTTTTCAAAATTTGGTAAAGGTGCTTTAACAATTTTGGAGAAATTGGAAAAATGAAAGAAAGAATCAAGAACTCAATCCAAAAATTTGATCTGAATAATTTCTATGAATCAAGCCTAAACTTTTTCAATTCGATCGGATATGATTCTGATAAACGTTCTAAATTGGAAACTCCTGATTTTGATAACTTCATCGATCAATTCAGAATTGATGAAGAAAATATGAATAAAGAAAAAGCTCTCGTTTCAGATTGGGGAAAAATTCAATTTCTGTTTCAGTTAGCCGATGATGATATAAACAGCACAGATCAGCTTTCCGTGTTTCATTCTAAAGATGTGGATAAAAACTATTTGAAATCATACCTGTTTATCAGTATTGCTCTGAAAAATGAGAAATATACAAAAACCGATCTTGTGAATATTACTCGGCAAATAAACAAACAATTTCTGCAGCCTGTTCTCATTCTATTTCATTACAATGAAATGCTTTGCCTTTCTGTTATCGACCGCAGAATGAACAAGAAAGACAGTGATAAAGATGTTCTGGAAAAAGTAACTCTGATTAAAGATATTCGAATTGATAAACCTCATCGTGCTCATATAGAAATCCTGAACGATTTACATTTATCCAATTTGAAAGTGAATGATTTTGATCAGTTGCATAAAGCTTTTAAAATCGTTTTAAATACAAAAGAACTGAATAAACGCTTTTATATAGAACTTTCCAATTGGTATTTCCGAGCAATGAATGTTTGCGAATTTCCCAATGAAATTGATGAAAAGAACATAAAAGAAATTTCTCTTATTCGTTTTATTTCACGAATACTTTTTGCCTGGTTCCTCAAAGAAAAGGAATTAATTCCAGATGAAATATTTACCCAAAAATTTTATGATGATGAGATAAAGCACGATACAAGTATGAACTCTTCAAGATATTACAAAGCTGTTTTGCAAAATCTCTTTTTTGCTACGCTGAATTGCAAACTTCCAGACCGCAATTTTCAGGAAGAATCTGCAAACTATTATAACAAACAATATATGGTTTTCAATAAATATCGTTATAAAGATTATCTGGAAAATCCTGATAGATTTCTGAAATTTTTCAAGAGAGTTCCCTTTTTAAATGGTGGATTGTTCGATTGCCTTGATTTTGAGGATGACAGAAAAAAGCGAATTTGTGTTGATTGCTTTTCTAATAATGAAAAATTTAGAGCAAAAGTGATTTTCCCTGACAGTCTCTTCTTCCAAACAGACACTTTAGATTTTAGTGCTTTATACAATGATAAACGGAAAAACAAAGTAGCTGTGAAAGGACTTTTCGATATCTTTAATGAATACAAATTTACCATCGATGAGAATACTCCAATAGAACAGGAAATTGCGCTTGATCCCGAACTTCTGGGACAAACTTTGGAAAACCTGCTTGCTTCTTACAATCCTGAAACACAGTCAACCGCTCGTAAATCTACAGGTTCTTATTATACTCCAAGAGAAATTGTGGATTATATGGTTGATGAATCTCTCATCGCTTACCTTACTCAATATTTAAAAGATAATGATGAAACCCTAAAAGATATGGATTCTCTTGATGAGCTTTTGCGAGATACTTTTGCCTACACGGAAAAATCTCATCCTTTCAGTGAACAAGAAGTTGAAACAATTATAGATGCTGTTTTCAAACTGAAAATGCTTGATCCCGCTTGCGGAAGCGGTGCTTTCCCGATGGGGATTTTACTGAAAATGGTTTATGTTCTGGAACGAATTGACCCAGAAAATAAAGTTTGGAAAAAGAAGCTTTTGCAAAATATTCCCGATGAAATGAAAAATTATATTGAAGTAAATACAGATAATTTTTCTCGAAAGCTCGGTCTGATTTGGAATTGCATCTACGGTGTGGATATTCAAACGATTGCCATTCAACTCACCAAACTTCGCTTTTTTATCTCTTTGATCGTGGAAGAAAATGTTGATTGGAACAATGAAGACAATTTTGGGATTTTACCACTCCCCAACCTTGAAACAAAATTTGTAGCTGCCAACACGCTAATTGGAATTGAAAGACCTGAACAAATGCTTCTCGGTGATGACCAAAGAGAAGAAATTGAGAAAAAGATTAAATCCAATCGTTTGGAATATTTTAATGCCAATAGCCGAAGAGAGAAAAAACGTATAAAAGATAAAGATAAAAAACTGCGAAATGAACTTGCCGAAGCAATGAAATTTAGCGGGTTTGATGATGAAGTTGCCCAAAAAATTGCTTCTTGGGAACCTTATGACATAAACCATTCGGCTGATTGGTTTGACCCTGAATATATGTTTATGGTTACAGGTGGTTTTGATATTATTATTGGGAATCCGCCGTATGGAGCCAAGACATCATCTCTACAT
>JAVCCD010000344.1 GCA_030765665.1 Candidatus Tenebribacter mawsonii
AATTTACTCAATCTGTTCAGTTCTCTTTTTCTATCAACTTCACTAAGTAATTTTTTTCGCATTCTTATGCTTTTAGGTGTTATTTCTAAAAGTTCATCGTCGTTAATATATTCCATGGCTTGCTCTAAACTGAACTGTCTAGGTGGAGCCAGCTTAATAGAATCATCAGATCCAGATGCACGAACATTTGTGAGTTTCTTACCTCTAACCACATTTAAAACCAGATCATTTTCACGTGAATGCTCTCCAACTATCATTCCGGCATAAACTTCCACAACCGGACCAATAAACAAAATCCCTCGAGCTTGAAAATTATATAACGAATATGCAGTAGATGTACCTCTTTCCATAGCTATCAAAACTCCACGAGTTTTTCTATCCATGTCACCTTTATAAAATTCATACTCATAAAAGCTGTGATTAATGATACCGGTTCCACGAGTTGTAGTTAAAAATTCATTTCTAAAACCAATCAAACCACGAGCAGGAACCTTAAACTCTAAGCGTGTATAACCGTCGCTACCAGTTACCATATCCATCATTTCACCTTTTCTTACGCCCAGCATTTCGATAACTGTTCCTACAAATTCATCAGCAACATCTATAATCGCCAGCTCAATAGGTTCTGTACGCTTTCCATCTAACTCACGGAAGATAACCCTTGGTCTGGAAACCTGAAATTCAAAACCTTCACGACGCATGTTTTCAATGAGGATTGCCAGCTGAAGTTCACCACGACCTTTAACAGTAAACTCATCTCTATTTTCTGTATGCTCTACCACTATGCTTACATTAGTTTGCAGTTCTTTTTGCAATCTATCCCAGATGTTCCTGGAAGTAACATATTTACCTTCATTCCCGGCAAAAGGAGAATCATTCACTTTAAAAGTCATTGATAAAGTTGGTGCATCGATCTCAATTATTGGAAGCGGTTTGGGATCCGCTTTACAGGCTGCAGTTTCACCAACATCAACCCGTTCCATCCCTGCTAAGGATACAATATCTCCAGCATAAGCTGTTTTTATCTCTTTCTTTTGTAGTCCTACATATTGGAAAATCTTTGAAATTCTATACAACAACCGCTCTCCGTCCCGCTTTAAAAGCACAACTTCTTCACCCTGCTTCACTTGTCCATTTGTAATCTTACCAGTACCAATTTTGCCTAAATAATTATCATATTCAATGGCAGAGATCAACATTTGAAATGGTTTTGAGACATCACCTTCTGAATCTTTCACTTTATGAATTATCGTTTCAAACAAAGGGATCAAATCAGTATTTTTGTCTTCCAATTCATACCTGGCATAACCATCTCTGCCGGAAGCATAAAGAATCGGGAAATCTAACTGAGCATCATTTGCATTAAGTTCTACAAATAGGTCAAAAACCATTTCAAGTACGTCTGTTGGCCTAGCATTAGGTCGGTCTATTTTATTTATAATAACTATCGGATTTATACCTAATTCTAATGATTTCTTTAATACGTACTTTGTTTGAGGCATTGGACCTTCAAAAGCATCTACCAACAACAGAACAGAATCTACCATTTTCATTATACGTTGAACTTCACCACCAAAATCGGCATGACCTGGTGTATCAACTAAGTTTATTTTATAATCTTTATAAGTAAGCGATGCATTTTTAGAAAATATCGTTATCCCACGCTCTCTTTCCAAATCATTGCTATCCATCACACGTTCGGCAACATTCTCATTATCTCTAAAAACACCCGAATGTTTTAATGCTCCATCTACCAATGTTGTTTTACCATGATCAACATGAGCGATAATGGCAATATTTTTAATTTTTCTCATTATTCCTCTATTTATTAATTTCTCTAATTAATACTTATGATGTCTTAAAAAAGCAGAAGGTTATAGAGTCAATGCATTTAAATTACTTATAAATAGTTACTTCTAATTTCATTACAATACTCATATTATTAATAAAAGTTATTTATTAAATAATTGACATTAAAATAACTGTAACTAATTTGTTTTTTGTCTCGGGGGAGGATAATGCTGTCGGAAAACATTTATGAAATACTAAAGAAGTGCGCTTGGATTCTTTTTTTTGTTTTATTAATTTTAAGTATTGCAAATCTCGTATTATCAATTTCAGAAAATTTCTTTCATAAAACACTACCTTTGAAGATTGATAATGGAATTGTAGTACAAGCATCTAACGATTCTTTAGTTACCTTCTTCAATAATAAGATCATTACAAAAGTAGATACACAGAGAATTGAGCATTCTACAGCAGTACTCGAAGAGAAACCCGAAGAAGAAGAAAATGATCTAACAAGAAGATTTATTCTTGGATCTGAATTAAACCATGGAATCCAAGTTTCGTATAATGAAGATTTTGAAAGAGTTAGCATAGATTCTGTTGAGATCGTTTTTGTAGACACTCTTACAAATATTATAGGTAAACAATTTATTAAAGTCGATAAGAAAATTGATAAACTTGGAATTTTAGGTTTTGCAGGGAATTTTGCATTAATTATTTTTGCTTTTTTCAATGCTTTCCTGCTATTAAAATACAGTTCATCCAGAGAAAATATCCTAATTGTATTTTTTGTTTTATTTTTAATTACACCATCTCCAAACTTAATACTTGGAAAATCAGTTTTATATATTTGGACAATTCTATTATCTCCATTTTGGGGTGTTCTGTTTTACCATTTTATGGCTCTTAAGGCTGGTATAGGAAAAAATTGTAAGAAGTTGTATATAGCTTCTGCTATCATTTTTTTCATCGGTTATATTGCCAGCATACTTATAAAAGAGAGTTTTGATTTTATTCATATTTGGTCAGCTTATTGGATGTTTAAAGGATTTTTATTATTAAGGAAGGAGTACAGGAAATCTCGTTCGATTGAGTTAAAAAGATTGTGGGGAGCATTCAGCGGGATCGGTATTTCAATGATCTCTATCATTTTGATATTCATTTTAGCTGTTGTTATCGGGTTATTTGCTGGCATTTCAAATCTTACAGGACTCTCGATGTTGATAAAATCGTATTCAGAATTTTTAGGTATTTTCATCGCAATATTGGTGCTGATCCCTATCTTAGGAATTTTCTTAGGTTTCCTTTGGTTCCTTGGTTCATTTACTTGGAGTCTTCTCACTGGAACTGTGATGGGTTTAAAAATTAGAAGCACACTTATCTCAACAATTACCGGTGTAGTTTTCGTGATCGTGTTTGGTTTAGTGGATTACTCTTTGGGAGAAATTTTACAAAGTCTTTTTGGAAAATTCGTCGGTTCGGAATTTATTGCGGGTATTCCTGTAACTATTGGAATGATAACACTATTTAATCCTGTCCGCAGTAAAATTGAAAAGTTAGTGGATAGCAAATTAAATACAAGTGAATTGGATTTTCTGGAAAAAACCGAATCATTTACCAACAATATTTCTGAAGAGGGAGTTCTAGAAGGTTTTGAAGAGTATATTTGTAAAAACCTGATATTAAGGCTAAAACTTAATAAGGTTGCACTGATATCTTATGATAGTAATTTGAAAGCATATAAATTTAATGAGATCCGCGGAAGCGATGTTATAGAAAACTCCATTGTGGATGATGTTCATTTGTTGCTGCTGGAAAATAGAATTCAAACCAATAACAAAGCGGTGAATGAGAATCCTCAGGAGATCTCTAGTTTTTCAATGATAATTCCAATAATTAATGACCCTGATCATAAATGGTTTTTGGCTCTTGGCAAGAAAGCAGATAAATCGCTTTATAATAAAAAAGATGAATTAGCTTTGGTTCAGCTAACCGACAGGATCAAGCTTTCTCTTAAATTTATTTTAGCTTATGAAGATATTGTAAATAAAAAATATCAGCAAACAATTTCTAAGCATGAAGAAATTATAAAAGAAAAAGATCATGTGATACGAATGCTAAAAAAAGAGCTGAACGGAATATCAATATGAGCATGCTTTCAGACAAAATTGATAAAACCGTTTGACAATATATATATTGAAATTAATTTATTTGATAATAAAATATTTATTTTTGTTATAGGGAGGATAAATGACAAATAAAATATGGGAATATTTCTTAAATGATGAATATTCATTTTCTATTACTGTTGATAAAGCAGGTAGAAAAACGGGCAAACTGGTTGACTTAAATAAAAATGAAGTTCTGGCAGATAACTTGATACAAAAGGTTATCCCAGAAAATCTTCCCAACCTTTTAAATGTAGCAAAAGTTGTTATTAATGCAGCTTGGCAGGATGGAAAGATTCTTCCCGCAGAAAAAGAAGCCTTTAATAAAGCCTTTGAAAATGTTGCTTTTACTGATGCACAATGGGCAGAACTTTCGGAAGAATTCGTTAGCCCTTCACCAATAGATGAACTAATTAAGGATATAAAATCCAGAGATCAACAAATGCTTATCTTGGAGACTTCACTTCTCTTGGTAATTGCAGATGGAGAATTCCATCCAAAAGAGAAAGAATTTATAGATTACCTGGTTAAGAAATTTGAGTTGGATACTGAGGATTTTGCACTACTTTACAAAGTTTTACCAAAACGAGTAAAGAAATACATCATCAAAGAAAAGCTGCATGAAGGATTAAACATTAGGGCTGATGAGATAGAAGTGTTAGATAAATTCATTCCTCTAATTAGTGTTAAAGAGCTTAAACATGAACATGTCTATCGAAATTTAATGAGTAATTGGAGAAACCGAAGAACACGTTATTCAAAGATAAAATCTTATTAAGTTATAAATTCTTGAATGAGAAATTTCATTCGTCATCCATCGGATATTCCGATTGAACATAAACATAGTAATTCTATGGAATATACGAAGGAAAAACTAAAGAATATCGGGCATGGTGGTCTCAGTTTCAATTCTAAAGTTAGCATTGAAACAGGGACAACTATCAATTTAAAGATACATCTCCGCAAACCTGCGTTCAAAGCAACGGGCATAGTTACCTGGTGCAATAAAACTGGTGATCATTATGAAGTTGGTGTTACGTTTAATAATGAACACACCGGATTTGGAGTTCGGATGGTAGAGCAAATTTGCCATATTGAACATTATAAAAGAGAAATATTAAAAAAAGAGGGCAGAATTCTTAACGGCAAAGAAGCAGCTGAAGAATGGATAAAGAAAAATGCTGCAGCATTCCCCCGATAAAGACCTCATAATAAAATTATGGCTCATAATACAATAAGATCAAGTTACGATAAACTAACCCAGAGGTTAAACCGCTTTCCTCAAGGAGCACCTCCTTCTGAACTTTTATTTAAAATACTTAAAATGTTATTCAGCCAAAAGGAAGCTGAACTTGTTTCATTGATGCCTATAAAACCTTTTACTGCAAAAAAAGCCAGTCGTATCTGGAAAATGGATATCACCAATACAAAAAAGATTTTGGATACCTTAGCAGATCGTGCTATCCTGGTTGACATTGAACAAAATGGAGAAACGGTTTATACGCTTCCTCCGCCCATGGCAGGCTTCTTTGAATTCTCAATGATGCGTCTTAGGAATGATATCGATCAGAAGGTGCTGGCTGAACTATTTTATGAATATTTGAATGTGGAAGAAGATTTTATCCGCGAATTATTTACCAGAGGAGAAACTCAGCTAGGACGAACCTTCGTGCAGGAACCAGCACTTTCCAATGAAAACACTCTCTATGTTTTAGATTACGAACGTGCAACAGAAGTTATAAAAACTGCTACTCATATCGGTGTTGGGATCTGTTATTGCCGTCACAAAATGGAACATATCGGAAAAGCTTGTGATGCTCCTCAAGATATTTGTATGACTTTTAATAACGTTGCAGACTCTTTAACCAGACATGAAGTTGCTCGTAAAATTGATGAGGTTGAGTGCTTGGATCTATTACAGATAGCTTATGAACACAACCTTGTACAATTTGGTGAAAATGCCAGAAATAATGTTAGTTTCATTTGCAATTGTTGTGGATGCTGCTGCGAAGCAATGATAACTGCCAGACGATTTGCGATATTGAATCCCATCCACACCACAAACTTTCTTCCTTCCATCAATACAGAAACTTGTAACGGCTGCGGAAAATGTGTTAGTGTTTGCCCGGTAGAAGCAATGACACTTATTTCTGCTAACGACACTGATAATCCAAATAAAAAAATTGCAAAAGTGGATGAAGATCTTTGTCTGGGATGTGCTGTTTGCGTGAGAGCATGTTCGAAACAAAGTATTATCCTTAAACCCCGAGATAAAAGAGTTCTTACTCCATTAAATGGAGTACACAGAGCAGTGGTGATGGCAATTGAACGCGGGAAACTGCAAAATCTAATCTTTGATAACCAAGTATTATGGAGTCATCGAGCTCTGGCAGGTGTGTTGGGTGTTATCCTAAAAATGCCGCCAATTAAACAAATATTAGCCAGCCGGCAGATCAAGTCTCGATATCTAGAAAACTTAATTAGCAAGCATTACCATTAAGGAGCCTTTTACACTATTCTCTACCCAATCGTCATCCTGACGAATCTTTCTCGTTGCTCTCCACAGGAAGAATGACTTGTAGAAAATTCTTTTACTCAAGAAAACAATGTTGCTGTCTCTCTGAAGAACTCTCACAAAGGCATTATCACGAAGAGTCTACAGCACTCCGGATTCCGCACGGCGCATAAATCCATAGGAAGAATAGACCAAACAAAACTAGCACATGTTTTCTGAATTGACTTAAGGATTAAATTGCAAATTATTCTTATCTGTATCCCAATTTAACGAATTCTTTATAATGTAATCCCGAATATTATTTAACGATGATTCATTACGAATTATGTGATCGTAAAATGAACGCTGCCAACGGAATTCATTCAATCCTGTTTGGTGTATCAATTTAGAAGATGTGGCTTTAAATGCACCAATCAATTCGGATAATGGTTTTATCTTTTGTAGGGACAGGTCGCGACCTGTCCGAATAATATTATTACCCTTTGGGGCATGATCTAATCCATTATTATTGGACGGATTAAAAGACAGGTCACGACCTGTCCCTACTGTATCAATAATCAAAATACCATGGAAATGATTCGGCATTATTGCATGTTCACCATATTTGATGTAATTGTATTGATCTTGTAACCACAACCATCTTTCCCTTACAATCTTACCACATTCATTCAAGATCATTTTGCCATCTTCTATTTTACCGAAAAACGATAACCGGTCTTTGGTACAAATCGTAACGAAATAATAACCTGACGAGGAATAATTATACGTTTTGTATCTATTTGCTTTACGGTTCATTATACATTCTCATAGTTTTATTGTAG
>JAVCCD010000069.1 GCA_030765665.1 Candidatus Tenebribacter mawsonii
GATATTGGTTCACCTCGTTCTATGAATATAGTCGTTTTAGGTGTAGCTTCGAAATTCCTCGATATTCCATATGAAAAATTGGAAGATGGTATTAAAGCAATATTTGGAAGAAAAGGTGAAAAAGTTGTTAGTGCGAATTTAGCCGCATTGAAAGCAGGAAGAGATTTAGCAGAATAAAATAAGTTGAAAAATAAAAATAGGGCACTTTCTGGTGCCCTATTTTTATTGCATTATGTTAGAATATCCTTTCGTGAGAACATTCTTGTATAATTTTTTGGATCTTTCGATCGTCTTCCACCAAACCTGCCACTTTTTCGTCTATCATTTAATCAGGTTCTTGCTGTATGAACACTAATTGTAAGACCCTCTAATTCTGTTTTATCAAGGTATGAAATTGCAATCTCAGCTTCTTTTTGATAAGGCATTTCAGCAAAAGCTATCTCATCTTCAATCTTCAATGATTCAACTCTACCAAATTTTTCTAATCTTTCTCTTAATTATTCTGAATCTATTTCTTTACATACATTTCCAATAAAAATTTGCATTTTACCTCTTCACATTGAATATTTACTAATTTGTTACTTCAGGAAGATCAGTTTGACGTCTTCCACCGTATCTTTTTGTCGTTCTTCTATCATTATTTCTAAATCGTGCTTGATGCACATTTAATACATGTCCGAAATGTTCTTTATTATCAAGAGCTGAAATTGCATCCCAGGCTTCACTTTCGTTAGGCATGTCTACAAAGGCAAAAGCTTTCCATTCACCATTAATTCTATCTATTAGGATATTTACCGATTTGACATTTCCATAATCTGAAAATAATGACAAAAGTGTTTCTTTCCCAACATCACGGATCATATTACCGACAAATATTTTCATCATCTTTTCTCCAATAGCAATTTTAAATTAAACTCTATTTGAATTTTGGAGATTTTATTCTTATGTCAAGAATAACTTTTTACTTTACATAATTGCTGTGATAACTCTCTATAGATTTTATCAAATATAAAGAGGTGTATGATGAAAAGAGTATTGTTTTTAATAATTGTTCTAATTATTTTTGGAGCATGTGCGAAACAATCTGAACTAACTATTTACAACGACACTGGGCAATCTATCCGAGTCATTCTTGATAACACAATTCATCAGCTTTATCCGAATGATCCTCCAGCTGTTGAAACATATTATCTCAATTCTTTCATCCTTTTTGGCGAAACTGTTGACGCACCAATTATTATTGAAGGTCAGATATATTTAGAACATAAAGAATTTGTGATGAAAATGAAGCCTAATAAGGATAGGTGGTATCATGTGGAACTTGATAGAGCAGGTTTACAAGTTAGTAACGTCTCACTTTTTCCCTTAAGTACGATACAATTAAGAGCAGAAGGTGATGAAGAATGGAGCGATAACATCCTCACTGAGATATTGTATACAGAAACGATGAGTCCAACAATATCTATTATTCCTGATTATGATTATATAAAAATGATAGATATATTTGATACAGAATATCAGGAAGAAATTATTGAATTGAATGCTGGTGAAACGGCTACATTTATATTTTTTGGATCATAATAAATAACACGATCTAGATAATATTTTTTAAAATCTCTCTATTTGTTGAAATATCAGGATGGGTTTGCTTTTTTCCAAATTCTCTTCTACGAGAATCAAATCTTAAGATTATCTCTGGTAAAATTAATTCCCACTCTAATGGATTTATCAATCTCTTAGCTTTGTATGTACTAATAACTTTCTCAAATACATGCTTAAATTTAATTGCATTGTAAGTTGATGCCCAGAATAAAAGAAAATGTATCAAATCAGATTCAGGATAATCATAAATCCATTCACTAAAATCTAACATGTAATATTTTCCATCTGCATAAAGATAGTTTTTAGGGTTGTTATCGTAATGGCAAATACATTTACCATTTTTTGATTCAAGCGAATGCAAATTAATTATTAGTTCGGTAATCTTTACAAAGTTGGGTTGAGCAAGATCCACTATTGGAGTTCCCTCAATATAATCTAACATAAGTGTGTTCTTACCGTCATTATCAATAAGTTTTGGAGTGAATGGTAATCTCTTTTTATAAATATAAAGCTCTTTCTTAAACATCTTTGGTGAATTGCAAATTTTGATTACTTGTTTTTTCTCTTTATTGATAATTACTTCTGACTTCATAATCAATCTCGAATTTTAATATCAATGCTATCGCCTTCTTGATATCCTTTTAAATTCTTAACGTAAGCAATGATAATGTCTTTTAAAGTTTTTTGTACATAAGGAACAATGTTTATGTCCTTACCACCAACTTCAATTTGAATATCAAGATTTCGATCTGTCTTGCAATCCTCGCGAGAATTTCTACCTGCTAAAATTCCCGAAACCATTTCTCTGCAATTCATTCCACATTCACCACAACATTCAAGGTTTGGAAGTGGAAGCACGGGGAACACTTTTTGAATTACAAGGTCGGTTAGTTCTTTAATTTGGTCTGTTGAATGGAATACTTTTAGATTATTATATTTATCATGGTCATTAGCATATATCCCTGAAATTGCAAATACAGTACCATCAACAAGTTGTTTTATTTGTTCTTCATCTATAGCACAAATAATGCGGGGGAGAGCTACCTCTTTCATTCCTTCAACGATAACAAAGTCACTATCTAGATGAGAAAGCATCTCGTTCAAAGTAAGTTGTTTGTTCCAAATTTGATATGTTTCAGAAATTCCTCTGGCAATTACTGTGTTTTCACTGGCTTGCGCATGTTTCCAACTATTACTGCCTTTTTTTTCCATTGTGAAATTTTCATTATGAATATCTTTGATGGAAGAGATGGAATAACCCCGTTTTTTTAATTCTTTTATTAATTCTACTGTAACAGTAGTTTTGCCAGTGTGATGAAATCCCGCTACGCTAAAAACTTTCATGCTATATTTTTGAACTCCGTGATTTTTTTAGATTACGAAATTGAACGATCCGATTTTTTCCAACTCTTTTTCCTTCATACAAAGCCTTATCTGCTCGAGTGATACATTCATCAATCGTTAAATCATTTGTAAAAGTACACAATCCAAAGGTCATAGTTATTGATACCGAAAAACCCTTATATTTTATAACTTGATTTTCAATTTTTTCTCTTATCTTTTCAGATATGACCTTGCCGCCTTCACAATCTGTTCCTGGAAGTAGGAATAAAAATTCCTCACCACCCCAACGTGCGCAGATATCTTGCTTTCTGATAGTTTTAGTCATTAATTTTGAGAGTGCAACAAGTACTTTGTCCCCTGCATCATGACCATGTGTGTCATTAACTTGTTTGAAATCATCGATATCACTGATGACAAGTGTAAATGATTCAGCACTTCTCCTGAATCTTGCTATCTCGTAGTCAATATTATCCAATACTGCACGTCTGTTAGGCAATTGCGTAAGTGGGTCAGTTTTAGCAATTTTTTCAAGTTCGATTGCATGTTTCTGCTTCATCCTAAATTTACTTATAAATACAATAGTAAGAACAAGTAGTAATATGGCTACAATTGCAACAATAATAATTAATAGAATATAAACTTTTTTTTGTTCCTTCTGTGCAGCAATTTGTTTCTCGACATCTTCCCGCTGTTTTTGTAAATTTTCAATTTGCCCTCTTTTATTTTCATTTTCCAATTTTGCAATTCTCTGTTTGTCGTCACTTTCTTCTTTAAGTTGTACAATAGCCTTTTCTTTTTCTTCAATTTGTTCAACAGCTTTTTTTGTAATTTTATCAATCTCTTTAGTTGTTTCAGCTTTTTCCATTTTATGTTGAGTCTCAATATCACTAATAATAGTTTCTACATGTTCTTGAGTAATAACTAATTTTAATGAATCCTGATGCTCTGTATATAATTTGAAATAATCTAAAGCTTTATCTTCATTACCAATGATATTATAATATTCATAGTTGAATAATAATCTATTATTATTTATCTCCTGATTTAACTTCTCATTAGTATCAGCAAATTTTTGAATATATACATAAGCTTTTTCTTTTTCCCCTGTTTCTTTATAAATATTACCTAATGCCTCGTAAGTTCTAACCAGACTTTCAAGATTATCAATAGCTATATAATTTTCAGCTGCAGTTTTATAATGTTGTTCTGCAATTTGAAAATTTTTATTAAATAGGTCAATTTCTCCTAATTTTTCATTTGTTAAAGCGAAACTACTTTTATTACTAAATTCTTCGTGTTGTACTAAAGAAAGTTCAAAATTCTGATACGCTCCTTCAAGATCGCCCAACGCATAATATATTTCTGCAATAATGAAATGGCACTTTGCTAAACCAGGATGATTTTTATGTTTTTTGTAAAAATCTAGAGCTTGAACTGCATATTCAAAAGCTACAACGTTCTTACCGATATAGTTATTATAGGTTGCCAAATAATAAAATGCAGCAATTTGAAGATTTGTATTATCTATCTTTTTAGCTTTGGTTAACGACATAATCATATATTCGATAGCTTTATTGTAATTATCTAAATATCTATAAGATTCGGCAATATTCTGTAATTGCTGAGCTTGTTGTATTGTATTATTTATTTCTGTTGAAGTTCTTAAAGCTTTAATTCCAAATTCTAAACTTGCCTGAGGATAGATCTTCCAGTATGATCTCTGCAATTCATCTAGAATTAATACTCTTTTTAAGCCTGTTGCTGAAATCAATTCAAGCTTCAGGTTATCTAATCTAGTAACACTATAAACATTTAGTATTATACCAAAAAATAGTAAAAATATTATCGGTTTCTTCAAAACATTACTCTCAATTATTTTAAGGTTGGATTATACCAAGCCAATCTCCCAATAGAAATTGTAATCTTCCAATCAGGAGTGAAATACGAGCCATTGCAGTATAGCCAAAAGCAGCACCAAAACTTACCATTAAGAAATAAATTCCAATTTTCGCAGAAACACCCAATGCACCAGTGTGTTTCTTACTAAAATAGAAGTAAATAACCCCGCTTATTGTACCAACAATAAGCATAATTTTTCCAACAACCATCACCCAACTTCCACCAACAAACGGGTTTATCATTGTAGCAGTTAACTGGTTCAACACATCAGATTTTAAATATCGAAGGAAAAATACACCCGATGTTGTTCCAATTACCACTGATATTGGAAATCTGCTTATCCACTCAGTTTTGGGAATTAAGCGCATAAGCATCATGATACCCAAAATTGCAGGAATAATTTTAATCCAGTTTACACTAAAGTTTTGTATTAGTGGGTCATAAAGGTTTGGAATGAGTATGGAAAATACAGTATAAACAAACCAATATCCAGCCGACAGTCCCACAAATATTTGTTCTGCTGTTTTATAAAAAGGGTTATCTTTATAAAGGAAGCTAAAGATGGCAAAAGTAAAAATTGCGCCCAACCAAATTCCTAATGTCGCAAAGAACTGTTCCATTATTTACCTCCCTTCTTCTCTTTTCTTTTGTTTCGCCAATAATTTATATTTCCAACCGCAATAAAGATGATTATGATTAAGTGTGCAATTGATTGAGCATCCATACCACTAGTCGCAGTACCGGGGGTTTGTATTAAAACCTCATATTCTGCTGCTGCTTTTAAACCAGCCAATAAACCTGTAAGTTGATGCTGTTCATTTATGTATGGAAGCATAGCGGGTGCACTCACTCCCGTGCATCCACCTGAAGTAGGTCTGTTGTAAGCATCATGTGCTATCTGTACCCACTCTTTTATACCAGGAGCACCTGCAGATAATGAAAAAATAAATCCAATATTACTGAAGTTATTTATTCCATCCATAATTGGAAGTTCATCTATGCTATTTCCATTCATATCTTTCGGGAATACTTCACGGAAGTTTTTTCCCATAGACTGAATTGTAATCATCCCTCCGGCTTTAAAACCAAGATTAACATAGTTCTCACCATATTCAAGATCTGGATAATCTTCTATTAACTGATCAATAATATCGTCTGCCATTTTCACGCCCATAGGCCACATTGCGGTAAATATCAAGTCAATTTCTTTATCGAAACAATGCTTAACAACGGCTTTTGCCATCGGATGTAATTCTGGCATGCTAGCAGGATCATAATCAAAAGAAATAAGAGCTTTAGAGCCTTTGGGCATACTGTCTACTAAATCATAAACCATCTGTACATTTTTAGTGGTTTCAAGTGGAAGCCCTATAGAAAAAATAAGAGGGAGTGCAACTCCTAAGAATATTAACAGGAATAACCAACGTCTATCTAACTGTTTAGTTTTTCCCATTATTCACCTCCCAGATATGATCTTTCAATTCCAAGAATTATTCGTAATGAACTACCAATAATTCCTAAACCTGCACCAATCATTATAGCACGTTGCCCAGCAGTTGTAGGGAATGTCATAATGAATTCAGATACTTTTGGAAGATGAAGAAAATTTAATGATTCTGGTAACCAGCCTGTTAAAAGACTTCCAAGGGTCGTGTTACCTAACATAACAAGAACAGCAGATGCAAGAAGAAGATTGGATTCTACTGTTCTTCCAATAAAAGCTCTATACGCAGCTGAAGCAATAAAGAATGCTAAAAGAGAGAACATCGTTGCTTGTAAATGCTGATAAATATTATTAAAAAGATAATCAAAAGGTTTATACCCAAGTGTATTTGTTATAACCTCTCCGTGGCCTAATAATCCGGCACTTCTCCCTGTACCCCACAAAAACCCTAGTGCTACCATAACTACAAAACTAGCAAGTGTTACAATGTAAAATTGCCAGTCGCGTTGTTTATACCGGATCTTTATGATATTTACTTTAAATAAACTTAATTGCCCTAATAAAATTGCAAAGCCAGAAATAATTAAAAACCAAATTTCTAATTCACCTGATAATTGACCAAATGGTTTGTGAGGAATGAACTCTGAAATAATTAAAATAATTCCAACTGTAAATGTTATTAATAATGGTATCTTTCTTTTCATGTTCTTCTCCTTAATGTAACGCTAAGAAATCTTTGAGGAAGTGAACACCCGAAATTTCCAGAATTATTCCAACTGTTAGAACGATAATAAATAATGCCTTACCAAAATCCTGACCTTTCAGGCTTCCTAGTTGATGTGGGTCTTTTGACAAATAGGCTGAGGCAGCAAATAATTCTTCTCCTATAAGTGTATAATCACAAGCAACAACGAAGAATGGTAATTGACTTGGCATCGCTGTACCTGCCGTTTGAATTGCACCACTGGAAAATCCTGTTTCTGCTAAGATTAATGACTCAGCATAGAATGCACCAAGGAAGAAATTTGCAGCTGGTTTTTCACGAACAATAATTCCATCTACGCCAGCAACATAACCAAATTGATCATCAGTTAGATAAAAAACCGAATCTGGATCATAAGCATCAGGTCGCCCAGCTTTCATAAAGGCTTCTTTAACAATTTCTTTTGCTGTAGAAAGTACCATGGAACGGCAAACTGGAACGATAAGTTTAGCATCATATTCAGCAGCTTTTTGAGCTAATCTTCTTAGCAAGGTCAAACCTGCTATAGTTTGCATATCATCAAGGTCTAATGTTCCTGGAATAAAGAGGATAGGTCTACCCATCTCGGTTGCTCTTCCAACAGATTCATCCATAGATTCCAAACCACCTATCTTTCTTATGTAAATATCTTTGCCGCTTTTAGCAGAAAATATATAATAAATAATGGATAAACTAATCAACAATGCTATAATTAAAAGTGATATTTTATTTTTATTGAACCACTGTGCAGAAGATTCTCCAGTATCTCGCACAATATACAAAACCTTGCCATTGTCATCCAAAGTAGATAATCTGTAGTTGTATATGATTCCAGGGTTCACATCTGTACCATCCTCAAAAGTTCCTATAGTCTCCCTCGAATTTGTGACTACAACAAAGTTACCATTAGGTTCTTTTCTCTCAATAAGTATTTTGAAAGATTTAACTTGTGAAGTATCCCAGGATAGTATCAATGCAGAACCATCATCGTTTGGTTTATCTTTAATATCGAATAAAATCTCTTGAGAAAACAAGAGATATGAGAAAAAAATGGAAAGAAAAATTAAGGTCTTCTTCATATTTGCTCCATTATATATA
>JAVCCD010000169.1 GCA_030765665.1 Candidatus Tenebribacter mawsonii
AAGATATGTACAATAGTTATAATGAACAAACAAAGATACTCAGCAGGTTATTTGAATGTGAAGAACTGGAAGAGTACCGTGAAATCCCTCTTAAAAAGAAGAAAATAAAACAGATCAAACCTAAAAAGCGAATTGCTCAGGAATTGAATATTGAGTTTGTGAATAATGCGAACTGTGAAGTTTTGGATAGATTTGCAGACAATCTTTTTATTCTCTTTAATATGTTGGAGAATGAATACCTGAATGATAAATCGATCTTTACAGATGATAAAATAATTAAGCGAATTGAGCAAGTTATAGATTGCAATCATTCAAAATTACTTAAATATCCACAAAAAGTACATATTAATAAAACAGTATTTGGTTGGGAAGCACGTCAGTTTGGAGTATCAGTAAGCTGTGAAGGATTTCCAACCCGTAATGAAACTGTAGTAATAGATTTTGATGACTCAGGCAAGATCTACAATTTTGGCTACACGATCAATCCTGCTCTTCATAAACTTTTCGAGTCGCAGGGAACAGCAGCAGGAGATTGGGATTACCGGCAGATCGCTATCAAATTCTTAGAAAACTATAAGACTTCTTACACTACAAAGAACATAGAGGATGTGGAAACTCTATATTCTGACGATGCTATTATAATAACAGGAAAAGTTGTTAAACGAACTAAACTTGATAAAGATATATCAACGGATTTCTCTGATGAAGAGATCATTTATTTTAAGAAAACCAAACAAGAGCATATCGTCAGTCAGAAAGAAGTGTTCAAGCAGAATCGTTTTGTTTGGTTGCAGTTTGATACATTTAATATCAGCGTTGCACCTGTAGATAGTGTTTATGGTGTCTCTATGCAGCAGAACTATTACTCATCTACCTACAAGGATGAAGGATATTTGTTTCTATTAATTGATTTTCGTGGAGAGCATCCACTTATTCATGTACGGAACTGGCAACCTGGTGAATGGGATCTCTCCAAACAAATGAAACTGGAGAATTTCAGGTTTTATTAAAACGGCGTAAACGCCGTATGTGTTTGTTTGTTGGTGCGCTTTAATCCTACGCCTAAAGGCGTAGGTTATTGGTTGTTTTTCTCATAATCCCTTTGTGTGAATTCAAAGGCTATTAAATATTATTCTAATTAATAGCCCAGCCGTTTACGGCTGGGGATTGGTAAACCCAAAAAAATAATCCAGCTCTTCAGGATTGGGAATAAATTATTACAATTTACCATTGCGGAGGTTTTCAACCATCCGCAAGGTAAACTTATTCATATATTATTGACATATTTAGATATAATAAAATTTTTGAAAAAATATTTTTGAGGTGAGTATGTTTAAGCTTGATGAGAAACATTTAGACAAAGCAAAGGAGTTTGCGGTTCATAACAGAAAGAAGAAAAACTGTAATAATTGTTATGATCGAGGTTATATTGGAACTACACCGGAGAATACATTGGTATTATGCCCTAAGTGTGTAGATGTAGATAAAGTTATGGAAGCTTGGAAAGATTATGTAAAAGATATTCCTGAGCTAAAAGAGCAGTATCAAGAATTATTTGAAGATGAAGCAGAGTAACTCGAGATTCCGCTCTCGAGAAAATATCAATTTTGGAATGTTGATTTACGTAATTCGAGATTCCGCTCTCGAAAAAATATCAACATCGGAATGTTGATTTACGTAATTCGAGATTCCGCTCTCGAAAAAATATCAACATCGGAATGTTGATTTACTAATATATTAGGAGAATAAATGTATAACAAAGTAGATGTAAAAGAGAAAACATCCATTCTGGAAAAGAGAATAAGAGATTACTGGGTTAAAAATAATATAGCAACCAAAAGCGAAACAAACAGAGATAATGCAGAGAAATATGTATTTTTTGAAGGTCCTCCAACTGCTAATGGAATGCCGGGAATTCATCATGTTATCGCCAGAACCTTGAAAGATTATGTTTGTCGATATAAAACAATGAAAGGATTTCAAGTTAAAAGAAAAGCTGGTTGGGATACTCATGGACTTCCGGTAGAGATCGAAGTAGAAAAACAGCTTAAGCTTAAAGATAAAAAGGAAGTTGAAGCATACGGACTGGAGAAGTTCAATACAAAATGCAGGAACTCAGTTTTTTCATATGAAAAAGAGTGGCGTGAAATGACCAAAGAGATGGGTTACTGGATAGATCTTGATAATCCGTACATCACATTGGAAAATGATTACATAGAGACTGTATGGTGGATTTTGAACGATTTTTTCAAGAAAGGATTAATCTACAAAGGGCATAAGATCGTTCCGTATTGTCCAAGTTGTGGAACTCCGCTTTCCAGTCATGAAGTGGCACAAGGTTACAAAGAGACGGAAGATCCTTCTGTATTTGTAAAGTTCAAACTGAAAGGTGAAGATAGTACATATTTTCTTGCCTGGACAACGACACCCTGGACGCTGATCTCGAATGTAGCATTGGTTATGCATCCTGATGCAAAATATGTTAAGATCAAGATTGAAGATGAAAACTTAATTTTAGCGAAAGCAAGATTAGAAATAATTGATGAAGAATTTGAGATAATTGAAGAATACTTGGGTAGTGAACTTGAACATACCGAGTACGAGCAACTTTTTCCATTTATAATACCTGAAGAAAAAGCATTTTATGTTGGTCTTGCAGATTATGTAACAATGGATGATGGAACAGGTGTAGTACACACTGCTCCAGCTTTTGGACAGGATGACTATGATCTTGGAAAAAAATATGGATTACCGATCATCCAACCGGTTGATGGAGCTGGAAAATTCAATAAGGAAATTACTGACTGGGCTGGAGTATTTGTAAAGGATGCGGATAAAGAGATCATCAGGAATATGAAGGATCGTAAACTTCTCTACAAAAGAAAACAGATAACTCATAGTTATCCTTTCTGCTGGCGTTGTGATAGTCCGCTAATTTATTATGCACGTTCAAGTTGGTACATCAAAACTAGCGATTATAAACAACAGATGATAGACAATAATAAGCAGATCAACTGGTTTCCAGATTTTGTGGGTGAAAAACGTTTTGGTGAGTGGTTAGAAAACAATATAGATTGGGCGATCTCAAGAGATAGATTTTGGGGAACTCCTCTTAATGTTTGGGTTTGCCAAGATTGTGGAAAACTTGAAAGTGCCGGATCTATAAAAGAATTACGTGAGAAAGGGAAAATGCAGGATGGATCTGAAGTTCCTGAAGATATAGAATTGCACCGACCATATGTTGATGGGATTGATTTTAAATGTGAATGTGGTGGCAAGATGAAAAGAACTCCGGAAGTAATCGATTGCTGGTTCGATAGTGGTGCTATGCCTTTTGCACAATGGCACTATCCATTTGAGAATAAAGAAAGATTCTTTGATGAACTTTTCCCTGCAGATTTCATCAGTGAAGGTATCGACCAAACGCGTGGATGGTTTTATTCATTATTGGCAATTTCAACTATGTTAACAGGTGAAACTTCCTATAAAAACGTTTTGGTTAATGATATGATCTTGGACAAAAACGGTCAAAAAATGAGCAAAAGTAAGGGGAATGCTGCTGATCCAATGAAATTAATGGAGGATTATGGAGCAGATGCAATACGATGGTACTTGCTGGCAGTAAGCCCACCCTGGATTCCTACCAAATTTGATGAGCAGGGAGTTATTGAAGTTGTAAACAAATTCTTTGGTACACTGAAGAATGTTTATTCGTTCTACGTAACTTATGCAAATATTGATAATTTCGAAGCTTCAGAATATGAGTTTAATGAGAAAAAAGTTATTGAGATAGATAAATGGATAATTTCTAAATTGAATAATTTGATAGAAGTTGTTCAAAATAATAATGATGAGTTCAGGCTTACAAAAAGTGTTCGTGCTATTCATGATTTTGTTGTAGATGACTTAAGTAACTGGTATGTAAGACGTTGCCGCAGAAGATATTGGGAAATGGAACTTTCTGATAATAAAAAGGAAGCTTATCTAACTTTGTATCATGTATTGGTTGAGGTTTGTAAACTTATTGCTCCTGTAGCACCATATCTTTCTGAGGAGATCTACACGAATCTAACAGGAAAAGAAAGTGTTCATTTAGATGATTTCCCAACTGTGAACAAAGACGTGATCCATTCCGAACTGGAAAAAGAGATGGATTCTGTTATTAAACTTGTATCTTTGGGAAGAGCTGCTCGGAATACATGTCAGATAAAGGTTAGGCAAACTCTTGGTGCGTTATTTGTTCCTAAAAAATACAAAACGCTTATCGAGAGAATGGAAGAACTGATAAAAGAAGAGATCAACGTAAAAGAGATTAAGTATATTTCTGATAAAGATAATTTCGTGAGCTATGAATTTAAAGCAAATTTTAAGGTTATGGGTCCAAAATATGGAAAACATGTAAAACGTATTGTCTCAGTCCTGGAGCAAATGGATTCAAATCATATTGTTGAAAAACTTCATAAAGATAAAGAGTACTATCTCGAAATGGACGGTAGTACCTTCAAACTTACTGAAGAAGATCTGAGTATTTCTATAAAAGATAAAGAAGGTTTTGTCTTTGAATCTTATAATCAGGAATTATTTGTAGCTTTGGATACAAATCTAAATGAAGAATTAATAGAAGAAGGATTGGCGCGTGAACTTGTTGCAAAGATCCAAAATACCCGAAAAGATAAAGGAATGGATATCATGGATCGCATCAAGATCTTCTATGTTGGAAGCGATAAAATACAAAGTGTTTTTGCAAAATTTGCTGAATATATAAAGGCTGAAACATTAACAGATTCATTTCATTGCTGTAAAGGTGAGAAAGAAGATATGATAACATGGGATATTAATGGTAATGAAGTGTTTATGACAGTTGAGAAAACGTAAATCGAGATTCCGATCTCGAAAAATAATTTTCAACATTGGAATGTTGAGTTATGTAATTCTAGATTCCGATCTCGAAAAAAGAAAAGATAAAAATGGATAATCTAAAGTATAAATATTTCTATAAACGAAACTTACCGCATTATCAACCCGAAAATGGGATTTTTGCGATAACTTTTCGTTTAGCTTTCTCTTTGCCCAAAGAAATAGTAGAAACATTACAAGCAGAAAAAGAAGACTTTGATAGGAATATATTGATTTTTAAAGGAAAGAAGTTACAAGATTACAAAAATGAATTTGGACAAAAGTACTTTGAAACTTTCGATGCATTTTTGGATAAATATTTAAAGTCACCTATGTGGTTAGCAACTGATTCCATTGCAGAGAAAGTAAAAGAAAGTCTTCATTTTCTGGATAAAAGGATGTATGAACTATTTGCTTTTTGCATTATGCCAAATCACGTTCATATGATTATTAAACCTTTAAAAGAAAATAATAACAAGTATTACTCAATAGCTAATATTATGTATACTCTTAAAAGATTTACAGCAAATGAATGTAATAAGGTGTTAGGACGAAAGGGACAGGTTTGGCACAATGAAAGCTACGATCATTTTATTCGCAATGAAAAAGACTTTGAATATCAATTGTACTATTTGATAAATAATCCTGTAAAAGCAAAACTTATTGATAAACCGGATAATTGGAAATTCAGTTGGATAAATGATGAATTAAATGTAAGTCGAGATTCTGATCTCGTGAATACATCAACATCGGAATGTTGAGTTAAGTAA
>JAVCCD010000298.1 GCA_030765665.1 Candidatus Tenebribacter mawsonii
ATTAAAATTTATTGATAATGAAATCCCAAAGATTGAAAACCAGATCATGGATTTAAATCTAAAGATGGAAGATGAAGCTTCCAGCCTCTCCCCAACTGATTTTAAAGAGATAACCAGTAAATTGGAAAAGCTTCAAATGAAACTTGATGAACTGGAATCTCGCTGGTTAGAATTAGATGAGAAGGATTAGATTTGGCTAAGATTCAACTTAACAATATACATAATTATCGGCTCTACATTTTCAATTTGTACTTCAATTACCCTTAATTATCTCTTTTAGATTATCACCAAATTCTTTAAACGTTGGTTTTCTTGACATTTCATCTTTCAGCTCTTTTCTTAACTGTACAACATCATCAGCTACACTTGCAATAATCATATTTGCTTTATGAAAGTCTAAAATACCAACATCAATTAACTCAGGCTTAATGTATATTTCAGGAGTTTTGATCTTCATTTGATATTTAAGAATGGAATCTTGAAGTATCTCAAAACTATTCATAATATTATCAAACAGGTTTGGGGCTTTCGTATTATTGGGAATACTCAAGTTTCCAGAGACATCGATTGCAATTGTAAGATCACATTCATCCTGAATAATGTCGTATGGTAGATTGTTTGTAATACCACCATCAATTAAAACCATATCTTTCATTATTACAGGTTCAAAAACTGCGGGGATAGACATACTTGCACGAATTGCCGGAATTAGGTCACCTGAATCAAAAATTACTTGTTTCCGTGCCCAATAATCTGTCGCAACAATTTTCAAAGGTATTTTTAGCTCTTCAAAAGTTTTTACCGGTAGATTATCCTCAAAGAATTTTTCTACACCTTTGCCATAAATGAAACTGGTATTCTTAAAAAAAGAGAAGTCTATCATTTTATGAATATTTTCAAGTTTTTTATACGATTCTTTAAGATCAGTAATTTTTTCATCTACAAATTTCTCTAACTTATTTCCATCTTTATTACTAATTGAAGTATCTTTTTCAGTTTTCTTATTGCTTATATCAATTGTATCTAGTATATCATTGATCTTTTTTCCGGAGAATCCAGATGCATAAAAGGCACCAATAATTGCACCGATGCTTGTTCCTGAGATAATGGAAGGTTTTACATTCATTTCATCAAGAACCTTAAGGAACTCAATATGGCAAATCCCTCTTGCCCCGCCACCACCAAGCGTTAATCCAATTTTTTTCTTAAGCATTTACCAACCCATTATTCATATATTTCATTTTCTAAAATAATTATTTAATGCCAGCTTGACAACATATTTATTTTCTCAATTTTGGAAATCAGTAAATATAATTAAGGAGAGATTGATTTGAATAAAAAACCAATTGGAATTTTTGATTCAGGAGTTGGTGGATTAACTGTATTTAAGGAGATTCGCAAAAGATTCCCCTACGAAGATTTAATATACTTCGGTGATACAGCTAGAGTTCCATACGGTCCAAAATCTCGAAATACAGTTATTGAATATTCAGTTCAAAATGCCAGATTCCTTATTCAGCAGGGTGCTAAGATCATAGTGATAGCTTGTAATACTTCTTCAGCAACTGCATTAACTGAGTTACAATCAATATTACCTGTTCCTGTCCTTGGTGTTATAGAACCAGGTGCTATGTCTGCTGTTAAAACTTCCATAAGTAAACGTATTGGAGTTATCGGAACTGAAGGGACTATTCGTAGTCAGGCATATTCATCCGCAATATCTAATTTAGATAAGAACTGTAGTGTGTTTAGTAAAGCCTGTCCATTACTTGTTCAATTAGCCGAAGAAGGTTGGGAAGATCACGAAGTTACCAAACTTACAATTAAAGAATATCTCACTCCCCTGCTCAAAAATAGTATAGATACTCTAGTTCTGGGCTGCACTCATTATCCAATTCTAAAAACTTCAATTCAGCAGTTTGCAGGTAATGAGATTACTCTTGTAGATAGTGCACAGGCAGTTACAGATAAGCTTGATGACGTTCTGCCGAATAGGGAAACGATGGGAACCGGTGAAGATCGTTTTTATGTTAGTGACAATGAGGATAAGTTTAATAAAATCGCATCAAAAATACTTAATATGGAGATAGATAAATTGATTAAAGTAAAATTAGGTGAAGGCTGGTTTTTAAACTAATGCAGAAATTTTCTGAACTAGCTTTTAATATAATTAACAACCTCTTAAAAATCCAAAAGAATGATGTCATCTCAATTTCAGGTGAAATTCATAATGCAAATAATGTTAACGAACCATTAATAGAATTACCACTAATAGAAGAATTAGCTGTTGCTATTAGAAAACGAAAGGCATTCCCAGTGTTAGAGATGTCTACAGAAAAACTTAAGAAAAGATTTTTTGCTGAAATGCCTGATGAAGTGTTTTCTGTACCACCAAATTATTACAAAAATTGGATAAATGCAATAGATAAATTTATTGAGATAAGTTGGGAAAGCTACTCTAGTGATTTCCATGATAAATCTGACAGACAACTCAAGCAGTTTAAAGACTCAACTAACTCAATTCTTCAGCATCTCTTCCAACAAAAGAAGAAGATCATATTCCTAAACTTTCCAACACAGGAACTTGCTGAGTATATTGGAACTGATTATGAAAAACTTGTGAATACATATATTGAAGGCGTAAACTGCAATTATAATTTACTTAAAATTAACGGCGAAGAGTATCGGGAGCAGTATTTTTCGTTTTCTAATTACCGGATAACAACCAATTCTGAAACATTGGCGATTAAAATTGATAGAGACAAACCTGTTCTTTTCTCTGGTGATATTTCGGAACATCAAATACTTGTTTTACCTACCGGAATTATTGAATTTCCTATTAGTCGTGAAAATATGAACGGAATTTATTTTGCTGAAAAGATATATTATAAAGAGCGCAATTATAATAATATAAAAATTAAATTTGAAAATGGTGCAATACGGTATGTTGCTTTTAAAGAAGATAAAAAAGGAAACTTCCATCTTCAAAATGAACTTATTAATAATGACAAAGAATGTTTCCTAACTCTCGGTTTTAACAAAGATATTAAAGAGTATACAAATTATTTTTCTTATGATCGTTGCATTGATGGCAATATTTCAATGAAATTTTTTGATAAAAATTCAAAACCAATATTTCTTTCAAATATTAACAGCAAAATAGAAAAAGAGACAAAAAGCCATAACTAATTTAGGAGTTAAGAATGAAAATAGGTTTTGATAATTCAAAATATCTAAAAGAACAAACTGAAGCAATTTTAGAGAGAGTAAGTAAATTTAATAATAAACTCTATCTCGAATTTGGTGGAAAGATCATCTTTGATTATCATGCATCACGTGTGTTACCAGGCTTTCATCCCAACGTTAAAATGGAGCTCTTAAAGAAGTTGAAAGATAGAGCTGATATAATACTCTGCATTTATGCAGGTGATATTGAACGAAAGAAAATTCGAGCAGATTTCGGAATCACGTATGATGTTGATGCTCTTAAACTAATTGATGACCTAAGAGAAAGAGATATTGATGTAGCTGCTGTTGTTATAACTCGATTTGACGAACAACCTGCTGCGATAATTTTTAAAAACAAACTTGAACGCAGAAATGTGAAAGTTTATACTCATAAATTTACTAAAGG
>JAVCCD010000034.1 GCA_030765665.1 Candidatus Tenebribacter mawsonii
TAAAACCTGTATTACCAGGTTCAAACCATTTTTTTTCTTCATAAAAAAGATGTGATTTTCTGTAGATATGGATTGATTCATCGGGATTAACAAGCATAGCAGAATTGTATATTCCCAATTCTGATCTCTCAGCAAATCCAACAACATAACTGGTATTATTCTGTTTAGCAAGTTTTAGAAATAAGGTTGCTGTTGGTCCACAGTTTGGATCTTCTGCAATGCTACTTACCTCCTCTTTAGAATTAAATAGATATCCGCTTGAGGCAAGTTCAGGTAAGACAATAAGATCAGCAGAAATACTTTCTAAAAGTGATCTCATTTTTTCTAAATTTTTATTTATTTGCATTATTTCAGGTTTGAACTGACAGATTCCAACTTTAAATCCCATTAATCCTCCAAAACTGCTCGTATGAAAAAAGTGAATCTTGTTTTGTCAATCTTAAATGATTAAATATAGTTAACATTTACTCTTATAATATAATTAAATTATATTTATATAACAATTTACTCTTGACAGCTGAACCTTCAAATTTTTATTGAATTCTGAAGTAAATAAAAAGCGCATAGTTTTTTAGCTGACATTCCGAGTCAGCATTTTTTTGATAAAAAACCGATACCACTGTCATCAGTGGTCTAATAGTTTATAGAGGGGAATTTGTTGATGGAACAGAAAGAAAGAATTGAACTTATTGCCAAGAACGCATGTTCAGAAGTAAATGTGGCATTATATGATTTATCTTTGAAGCGAGCTTCTAAAGGATTGATTGTACTAATATCTATCACAAAGATTGGTGGAGCTACAATTAATGAATGTAAAAAAATTAGTAGAATTGTCTCAGAAGTTTTGGAAACAGAGGATGTGATAGCAGAAAGATATTTCCTGGAAGTTTCTACACCGGGCTTAGAGCGATTCCTGAACCAGAAAAAGCATTATGTTAGCGCTATTGATGAAAAAATTCAAGTCTCGTTTGCAGATGGTGAAAATACTGTAACTTTAATTGGGATCTTAAAAGAAGTACTTCCAGAAAGTATCAGGATCGAATTTGAAGATGCTATAAAAGAAATTCAGCTTACTGATGTTAAGAAAGCTAAAACATATTTTGATTATAAGAAATAAATAAGTGAGGAGATTATGAACTCAAACATTATGGGATCTCTTGCCGAATTGGCTAATTTAAAGCAGCTTGATAAAGAGAAATTAACTTCAATTATTAAAGAAGGTTTGTACCAGGCAATTTCTAAGAAAATGATCTTAGATAATGAATTGGAAATAACTACCGATTACAAAACAAATAAGATAATCGCAAAATTTAACAGGATCGTTGTAGAAAGAGATACTTCACTTGGTGAGATCTCTCTGGAAGATGCAAAAATGATTGATGACGATTTAGATTTGGGAAACACGATTCCTGTGGAAATGAACATCTCTGAATTTGAACCAAAAGTAATAAGAAATGCCAGAAAAGCGATTCTTGAAAGAATCAAATTACTAGAAGAAGATAGGATCATGTTCGATTATGAAAATCAGAAGAATCAACTTGTTTCTGGTAAAATCACAAAAGATGATTTTAATGGTTACTTAGTAAATATTGGCTACGCTGATGCTCTGCTATCTAAAGAAGAGCAAGTTGAAGATGAATATTATAAAGTTGGTGATGTAATTCGATGCTATGTTGTGAATATTCGCAAACGCAAAAAAGATGTAATTGTGATTTTATCACGAACTCGGCCTGAGTTTGTAAAAAAAATATTTGAATCAGAAATACCAGAAATCACTTCTGGAGAAATAGAGATCAAGAAGATCGTTCGAGAACCCGGTATGCGAACTAAGGTTTCTGTTTATTCTAATAGTTCGGAAGTTGATGCGACTGCAGCTTGTCTCGGTCCTCATGGAGTTAGAATAGAAGCAATCCGTAAAGAATTGAATGGTGAGTTGGTAGATATCGTAGTTTGGGATTCAGCACCTGAACAATTGATCGCAAATGCTATTGGACCGGATCTAGTAGAAAAGGTATACTTGGCAGATCGTGGTAAATTTGCCAGGATCATTGTGAATAAAGACAATAAGAATTTAGCGATTGGTAAAAAGGGTAAGAACGTAAAGCTAGCAGCAAAGCTTACCGATTTCAAATTGGATATTTATACCGAAGAAGAATTTGAAGATAAAATTTCTGAAGAACGTAGGATCACAAGTCATATTAGCGATCTTGATGGGGTGTCTTCAAAAGTTGCGGATGTATTAAAAACACATGGATATACTTCCGTTCAAGATATCTATGAAGCTAGTATTGAAGAGCTTTGCAATCTGGAAGGTTTGGGCAAGAAAACTGCAGAAAAGATCAAAGAATCTTCCAAATATTTCTAGTTCTTAAATATTAGGAAATAATTGAATTAAGATGCCGAATAGATCTTCCAATGCTGGACATATCCCTCAGAGGACATGTGTAATCTGCAAAATGAAAGCAGATAAGAAGCAGCAAATGAAGTTTGTTTTGGTGGATTCTGAAGTTGTGTTTGTTTTGAATAATGAAATTGGAAAACGTGGTTATTATGTTTGTAATAATAATAATTGCTTACAGAAAATAGATAAATGGGTAGCAAGTAGGCAAAAAAGTAGGAGATTGAATGGATGATAAAGTTTTTAATTTATTGCACATGGCAAGAAAAGCTGGGAAATTAAAATCTGGTTTTGATGCCTGTGAAAGATCCTGCTTTGCCAATAACGCAAAATTACTAATCTATACATCTGACCTGGCTGAAAAAAGAAAAAAGCATTTGCTGAACCTGGCAAATGCAAATAATGTAAAGATTATAGAATATGGTTCTAAATCTCTTTTTGGAAGTGAATTTAAGATCAGAGATATTGGAATAATTTGTATTGAAGACGCAAATTTCGCTAAGGGAATTTTGCGATCGATAGGTTAAACTTGGAGGACACATGCCGACGAAAGTGCATCAATTAGCTAAGGAACTAAAAATATCAACAGCAGCTCTAAAAAAACATCTCAATGATATGGGTGTTATGGTTAAAAGCCACATGAGCCCTATTGATGAAGAGACAGAAACAAATATTCGTGCAAAGTTTAATGCTGAGTTTGCTGCTGTTAAACAACGACAACAGGACAGAAATACTTTCCATAAAAAAATTGTTTTAGCTGATAAGAGAAAAGAAGAGATAGAAAAAGAAAAGAAATCTCAAGCATCAGAAAAGGATAAAAGGCAAGAAGTTCAGAATTTTGTAGAAAAAAGTATTAAAAAAACTGATACACGAAAGCCTAACAAAAGTAACAATGTTTACAAAAAACCTATCCCTTCTCTAAAGCAAAATAAATTACCAGATGTTCCTCCAGTAGAAGAGAAAAGAAAATTTAAAGACCATGACAAAAAAACTATTACTGAAAAAACATTTGATAAAAAAGATAAACATTTAAAAGCAAAATTACAGCATCTATCAAAAAGTAAAAAGAAAAAACGTTTTACTCCAAGCGAACTGGAAGAAGCTGAAATTGCAAGAAATATCAAACTTACTTTGTCTGATGATTCTTCCAAAAAGAAAAAATATAAAAAAGATAGAGTGGAAGCCAATAATGATGTGAAGTTAGTTATTAATGAATATACATCTGTGAGTGAGTTAGCAAAGTTGATGAACTTATCTGCTTCTGAAATCATTACAAAATTCTTTATGATGGGGCAGATGGTTACTATTAATCAGCGTCTTGATAAGGAATCATTAGAGATGATATGTGATGAATTCGATTTTGACGTTGATTTTAAAGAAGAATATGGCAGTGAATTACTTGAAGAACAGAACGTTGAAGACGAAAATATTGAAACAGCTAGTAGACCACCAATTGTAACTATTATGGGTCATGTGGATCATGGTAAAACTGCGATTCTCGATAGGATCCGCTCAACAAATGTTATTGCTGGGGAAGCTGGTGGAATAACGCAACATATTGGAGCATATCAAGTTGATTATAATGGTCATAAGATTACTTTCCTCGATACACCCGGTCATGAAGCGTTTGCAGCTATGCGTGCTCGTGGAGCAAATGTAACAGATATCGCTGTAATTGTTGTCGCTGCTAATGAAAGCGTGAAGAAGCAGACTATTGAAGCTCTTGATCATGCTAAATCTGCAGGTGTTACAATAATCGTAGCAATAAATAAGATAGACCTTAAAGATGCAAATGTTGATAAAACTATTTCTGATTTGATGAAGCATAACATTATGTTGGAAGATTACGGTGGAAATGTAATGTGGACTGAGTGTTCTGCCAAAACTGGTGAAGGAATTGATGATCTTTTAGAATCAATTTTACTAACAACTGAAATGATGGAACTTTCTGCTCCAATAAATATCAACGGAGAAGGAATTGTAATTGAATCTAAGAAAGATTCACGAAAAGGAACCATTGTAACAATATTAATGCAGAAAGGAAAACTAGGCAAATCGGATAGTGTGGTCTGTGGGGCAACATACGGACACATCAGAAAGATCGAAGACGAACGAGGAGCTGAAGTTAATGAGCTAAATCCTGCTGATGTTGGAGTACTTTATGGTATAAATAAAGTTCCCAAAGCTGGGGATATCCTAAATAAAGTTGATGATGAGAAGAAAGCTCGTCAAATTAGTGCAGAACGAAGGAACATACGACGAGAACGTGAGAAATTCCAAACAAAGACAAATCTTGATAATTTATTCCAGCGTATAAAAGAAGATCAAATGAGCGAGATAAAACTTATCGTAAAAGCAGATACCGATGGTTCTGTAGAAGCATTATGTGATTCGTTCCAAAAACTTAGTACAGAAGACGTTGTAGTGAATATTATTCGTAAAGCAGTTGGTGGTATCAATGAGGCAGATGTTAATATGGCTTCAGCTTCTGATGCTATTATTATTGGATTCCATGTACGTGCAGGAACTTCCGCAAAGAAATTGGCAGAAGATGAAAATGTTGAAATTAAATTGTATCAGATCATCTACGAAGCGATTGAAGAAATTGAAAGCGCAATGACCGGAATGCTAAAACCAAAATTTGAAGAAAAATATCTGGGGACTGCTGTTGTGAAGCAAGCTTTCAGAATCAAAGGAGTTGGAGTAATAGCTGGAGTTGCAGTAGAGAAAGGTGCTATCCATAATGACGGTGTTGTACGAATTTATCGTAATGATATAATTATTCACGAAGGTAAATTGTCATCATTAAAGCATTATTCTGAAGAAGTAAAAGAATTAAAAGCTGGTACTGAGGGTGGAATTGGTATCGAAAAATTCAATGATATAAAAACTGCAGACATTATAGAGAATTACATTGTTAAAGAAGTTGCTAGAAAGCTTTAATAAGTGGATATAATAAATGGCTAGAATTAGAATAAAAAGATTAGAGAGTGAACTTTTTAAGCTTCTTAGCTCAACAATTAGTTTTAAACTTCGTGATAATAACCTAACAATGGTTACTGTTACTGGAGTTAAACTTACTAATGATCTCTCGTATCTTAGAATATTTTTTTCCCATTTTGATGAAACTAAAACGGAACATGTTCTAAAATCATTACAGAAGAGCAGTGGCTTCCTAAAAAACGAAATTGCAAAAGCAAAATTTATGCGTAAAATACCAGAGATTAGTTTTGAATATGATAAACTGGAAGAAAATGCTCGTGACCTCGATAAAATATTCGCAAAAATTCAAGCTGAAAAGAAGGACGATAAATGATCATAGAGAAGTTATCAGAAATTAAAGATATTCTATTGAAGGCAGCAAAAGATAGTCCCACAATCGCAATTCTTACTCATAAAAATCCTGATGGTGATGGATTTCCGGCTTGTCTTGCAATGCAAGAAATTTTGCTTCAACAAAATATAAAATCTGACGTTGTACTAGAAGATGAACCTTCCGAGATTTATGATTTTCTTGATGGTTTTAATAGAGCAAAAGCTTTTTCTGAATATATGATCTATGACCTTCTAATAATTGTGGATTGTCATGAAGAAGAACGAATAGGTATTTGTGAACCGCTCATCCCTACGGCAAAAAAAATAATTGCTATCGATCATCACATTTTAAGCGATGCGATAGATGATGCAGTCACATATATTGATACTTCAGCTGTTTCAGCAGGTGCTATAATTTATAATATGTTCAGAAATGAAATTAATGAATTTAACGCAAAGCCTGCAAATTACATTGCACAGGCTATATATACAACAATACTTAATGATACCGATAACTTCTTAAACCAGAATGTAGATGAAGATACATTTCTTATTTGTTCACAACTTATGAAATACAAGATCAATCCTGGAAGGATTACGGAACTTTTCCTCTTGAATAAACCTGCTAATGAGATCCGTTTTGTTGGTGAAGTTCTCTCTACTATAGAAACTTATGATGATGATAACATCTTGTTTATGCATGCTGATAATGATATGTTAATGCGAAACAGAGTAGATCATGAGGGAAATTCGAAACTTACACGCTGGGTGAAGGGAACTCATAATGTAAAAGTTACTGTCCTCTTCCATCAAGTGGTAAAGAAAAGGTATCGCATAAGCTTACGTTCTAATTATATAAATGTGAACAAAATCGCTGTTAAATATGGTGGTGGCGGTCATGAAAAAGCTTCAGGTTGCGAAATGAAAGGTAGCCTGGAAGAATTAAAGATTACTTTATTGGAAGATATCCGGGAACAATTATAAAAAATGTCAGATTTCGGTGTAATATTAATTGATAAACCACCGAATATAACATCGTTCGATGTTGTAAAAAAACTTCGTAAAATAACCGGAATTAGAAAAATTGGGCATACTGGAACACTCGACCCCTTTGCAACTGGACTTTTGCAGATCTGTATCGGAAAAGCAACACGAGTAGTTTCTAAACTTACAGAAAACGATAAGACATATCTTGCTACCTGTCAGTTGGGAATCAAAACTGATACAGGTGATCTTACCGGAGAGATTGTCATGCAGGAAGAATCTCCTGAAATCACAAAAGAAGAGCTTAAAAATATTGAACCAGAAGTTTTGAAAATATCATCTCAAATTCCGCATAAATTTTCAGCAATTAAAGTCGATGGTAAACGAGCTTATGAACTTTCTAGAAAAAAAATTGAAATTGACTTACAACCACGTCCAATTAAAATTTTAGAATTTAGTATCGAGGATTATAAAGACAATGAGCTCACATATAGCGCACAAGTAAGCAAAGGAACATATATTCGTGTGCTCTCTGAAACGATTGCTGAGAAACTTGGAACAATTGGGACAACTAAAACCCTAAGAAGGACTACAATAGGTAATCTTGAACTTAAAGATGCTGTGAAACTAGAAGCTCTAAATACAGAGAACTGGAAAAATTATCTTATCCCACTAAATCAAGTTTTCTCAAACCTTACTAAAATTCATCTTGCAACAGAACAACAGCAACTTTTTAAGAATGGTGGTTATGTGGAAACACCTATGAAAAATGAAGATGAGGTTATCGTTCTTGACAATGCAGATAAGTGTATAGGATTTGGAATTATTAAGGAAGGTTTATTAAAACCAAAATTAGTATTTATATGAAATATTTTAAAGATCAAAAATGCGATTTTACTAACCCAGTTATAACAATGGGAACATTTGATGGTGTGCATTTAGGGCATATCAAACTATTAGATGAAGTAGTAAAAAAAGCTAAGATTAATAACACCAAATCAATTGTGATCACATATTATAATCATCCTTTAGAAACTATTCATAAAAAAACTTTTCCGTATCTTCTAACGGAACGAGAAAACAAAGAAAAATTAATAAAATTGTGCGGGATTGATTGTGTTCTATATCTAGATTTTAACGAAAAGATGGCACAAATGCAACCAAAAGAATTTTTGAAAAAGATAATAATAGATGAGGTTGGTTCTAAAACAATTGTAGTTGGCTACGATACTCATTTTGGGAGTTCACGAGAAGGTGATTTTCAATTTCTCAAAAAGAGTTCTGCACTTTATGATGTTAGTGTTGAACAAATTGAACCTGTTAGAATAAATAATCATATTATTAGCAGTAGTCTTGTAAGGGATTATATCAGAGAAGGTGATATGGAGTATGCTACAAAATTGCTAGGTAGAAATTACTCCATTTATGGTTCAATTCAGTTAGGACATCACATTGGCAGGAAGATTGGATTTCCCACAATAAATCTTCACCCTGCAAATGCAAATAAACTAATTCCTGCGATAGGTGTATATATTTGCGAAGTTAAGGTGAATGGAAAAACTTATGAGGGAGTAACAAATATTGGTTACTCACCAACCTTAAAGACTACCAGAATTAAAGAGATCGAAACTTATATTCTAGATTTTAATGAGGATTTGTACTACCAGAATGTTGAGATAATTTTTAATAAAAGATTACGTGACGAATTACATTTCAAAGATAAGAATGATCTTATTGAAGCCATTAATAATGATGTAAAGGAAACACGTGATTATTTTGAAAGGAGAAAATAATGTTCTTCTGTACAGAATGCGGATCTGAAACGACAAAGTGGAGCGGAAAGTGCCCTGCTTGTGGTGCTTGGAACAGCCTGAAAGAAACAACAAGTGTTACCGGAAAAAAGAATAAGAAAAATAAAGGTAGAGATCTCTTTGAAAACGAACCAAGTCGCAAACCTCAGAAAATAAAAGATATAAACTATTCTGAACAGCAACGTACTAAAACTGGCATTAGTGAATTTGATGGAACTCTTGGTGGTGGGATCGTTCCAGGAATGGTCGTACTCATTGGAGGAGAACCTGGAGTTGGCAAATCAACATTACTCCTACAGGTTTCCGATCAACTAGCTAATAATAATAAAAGTGTTTTATATATTTCTGGTGAAGAGAGCCAGGAACAGATCAAACTTCGAAGTCAGCGACTTGAATGTGATTCTGATAAGTTATTTCTTTATTGTGCAACTGATTTTGAAGAAATAGCTCAAACAATATTTAATACTGAACCAGATGTCGTGGTAATAGATTCAATTCAATCAATGTATCTAAGCACAATAGAGAGTGCACCAGGAAGCGTTTCACAGCTTCGAGAATGTACGGGGTATTTCACACGGATAGCTAAACAGAAGAATATTCCAATATTCCTAATTGGGCACGTAACAAAAGGCGGTATGGTTGCAGGACCAAAAATAATTGAGCACATGGTTGATACGGTATTATACTTTGAAGGTGAAACACAAAATCAATTTAAGATTCTCCGTGCAACTAAGAATCGTTTTGGTTCCACCAATGAAATTGGACTTTTCGAAATGCTTTCAACTGGTTTATCGGAAGTAAAAGATCCTTCTCAGTTATTCCTGACAAGAGAGAATAACATTGGCTCATCAGTTGGTTGCCTTTTAGAAGGTTCAAGAGCTTTTTTGGTGGAAGTTCAAGCACTTGTGTCTCCGGCAAGTTATGGAACACCACAAAGGGTATCACTGGGATTCAATCATCGCAAATTGGCATTATTGCTTGCTGTTGTTGAGAAGAATTTATCTGTTAATCTTAGGAACAATGATGTATTTTTGAATCTAACTGGTGGTATTAAAATTACCGATCCCGGATTAGATCTTGCCATTATTGCAGCAATTTTATCCAGCTTTAAAGAACTCACTCTACCTGCTAATACACTTTTTCTTGGTGAGGTTGGACTTAATGGAGAGATTAGACCTGTATCTCAAACCGACAAAAGAATTAAAGAAGCAAAAAAACTTGGATATGAAAACATAATCATCTCTGCAAAAAGTAAGAATTCAAGCAAATCAGCAAAAATAAAAAAAATCAAACATGTTCGACAACTCTTTCCAATATTGTTTAATAAATAGATCTACAACTAATCTCCCTTTGTAAGGGAGAATTAAAGAGGGTTTAATATGTACATCGACGTTGTACGTCGATGATAATCGCAACGTACAACGTTGCGGTACAATATCTTTGTCTTCTGGTTGATAAGTTCGAACTTATCAATCCAATTGCTTCATCAAATTTAACTTACGAACAAGTTGTTTATTTTTTTATTGCCAAGTTTTCCTAAAATCCATTTTTCAAATTATGAAAATATTAATAACTTTTATCGGTAATCATGATCCGTATGCAGATGGAAAAGAGAAACTTGGTCCAATTCTCTCCATATTACAAAAACGTAAATTTGATAAACTTTTTTTACTATTTAATAATGATCGTTATTGGGATTCGTTGATTAAAACTCAAGAATACTGCAATCAACATTATCCAGAAATGAAAGTAGAATACAGGCAAGCAGAAAGTTTGAGTCCAATTGATTATAATTTGGTTTATCCGGCAATGTATCAAGTTGTGCAAAAGATTAAAAGAGATAATTCAAAAGCAAAATTCACAATTTCCGTAACTTCAGGAACACCGACAATGCATGCATGCTGGCTATTTCTTGTTCAGGGTGGAGTTATTAAAGCAGAGCTTATACAGACTTCTCGTGAAGCAGGTGTCCAAAAGATAACTTTTAAATTGGATGATTTCCCGAAAATAGAACAAACTGACGAGATCAAAGCAATGTTGACACAATTGAGTAGAGAAAATGAACAACTCAAAAAATCAACCAATCTAAATACTTCTATTAAAAATGGATTCTACATTCCTGATGATGGGCTAGATATTGATAACGAGATTATACCAGCATATTATAAAGGTGCATTAAAAAAAGCAAATGGAAATGCCACAAAAGCTGCTGAATTATTAAAATTAAAACCGCATACATTTAGAAAAAGATTGAAAAGTTTGGAGTGAATTAATTTCTTTAATTCACAAAGCATCAAAGGAATTGATGTATTCCAAAGCATCAAAGGAATTGATGTATTCCAAAAGCATCAAAGGAATTGATGTATTCCAAAAGCATCAAAGGAATTGATGTATTCCAAAAGCATCAAAACAATTGATGCAGTCCAAATAAAAGGAGAATTATGGAAATTTACAAAACTTATCAACATAATCCACCACATTTATTCAGAAAAAATACTAAGTATTTTATAACAGCTTCTACATATAAGAGAATTCATTTTTTCAATTCTAACCAATCGAAGCAAATCCTTTTAGATAGTATTCTTAAAACGTTTTCCAAATTCAATTGGGTTATTGAAGATTGGGTAATTTTGGATAACCATTATCATTTGATGGTAGATGTAAAAGATAATCCGAATGATCTCAGTAAAATTATCAGAAATATTCATAGATATACTGCAATTCAAATAAAGAAAATTAACCCTCAAGCAAAACAATCAGAAAAAATCTGGTATAATTATTGGGATACTTGCATCACATTCGAAAAATCATATTTTGCACGCATTAATTATATTTGGAATAACCCCGTTAAGCACGGATATATAAAGAACTCTGAAGATTGGGAATTCGGAAGCTATTATTCACGGTTTAGGAAAGAACCGGATTATATAAACGAAATTGTAGAAAAATATCCTTTTGATAAACTTGATTTGGAATAATTAAAAATTTTGTTTTGGAGTGTTGCAATTTTTTGCAACATGAGATGCTTGCATCTCAGCTTTTAAAAATAAAGTAATTTTTGAGTAAAGCAATTTTTTTGCTTTATTTATTGGAACAATTCAGCTTTTCAAGCGACTTTATCGATTATACATTAAAGAATTGATGACAATAGCATCAAATAGTTGATGTATTCCTAGAGAAAGCGTTTTGTCGTTTTGTGAATCAAAGGAATTGATTCACTCCAAATAGTAACGATAGTTACTCTGAAACTAAATTGTAAGGTATAGTGAAAAAACAGCTAACTCCTTATGAATTATTAAGATAAGAAGCAGTAAAGAAAAATCAACTGGACAGA
>JAVCCD010000051.1 GCA_030765665.1 Candidatus Tenebribacter mawsonii
CCAAAACAGGAGAAGGCATAGAAAAGCTAAAAAAAATACTTAAAGATAGAGATAGTGTTTTTTCTGGTCATTCGGGTGCAGGGAAATCTTCCCTGATAAATGTTCTGCAACCAGAATTACAATTAAAAACGGCTGAAATAAGTGATTACCACAGAAAGGGAGTTCATACAACTACGCGAAGCAGATTGTTAGAATGGGATTTTGGTGGTTATTTGGTTGACACTCCGGGTATAAAAACATTTGGTTTGCACCGGAAAGATAAAGAAAAGTTAAAAGGGATATTTCCCGGATTATCTTATTTGGCAGGTGAATGCAAATTTATTAATTGTAGCCACTTCCATGAGATTAAGTGTGGTGTGAAAATTGCAATAGAAAATGGCACTTATCCAATTGCCAGATATGAATCATATTTGCGTATTTTGGAATCTTTGTAAGGAGGATAATAATGCGGAATTTTGGGATTTTTTTTAATCCGAATTATGAAAGAACAAAACCAATATTTGATCTGCTGAAGAAACTCCACAACAATAAGAATCTTTATTTTTTTTACTTCCCGCAACAAAAAGAGCTGTTCCCAGATTTTATTCATAGCATTGGAGATAATAAACTTGATTGCATTCTTTCATTTGGAGGTGATGGTACTTTTTTAAGAACTAGCCAGCTCTCCCTAGAATTTGATGTTCCATTAATGGGAATAAATCTTGGAAAATTAGGTTTTTTATCCGAAAGTTCACTATCAGAACTAGAGAAATCAATTGATGATCTGAAAAAAAATAAGTTTAAAGTTCAAGAACGAATGTTGCTTAAAGCTATTGTAAAAAGAGATAACAAGGCAATATTTACATCTTTGGCTTTAAATGATGCCGTTATCTACAAAGGTAAAGAGCCAAGGCTTATAGACATAAGATTTTATTCTAATCACCGTCTGGTAGTAGAAACTAGATGTGATGGACTTATCATCTCCACACCTACCGGATCTACAGCCTACTCTCTCTCTTCCGGCGGACCAATTCTTTCACCTGTGATGGATGCGTTTGTAGTAACTCCTTTAAATCCGCATGTACTCAGTGTACGTCCCATGGTTTTTGCGTCTGATGATCGGCTAAGTTTTAAATTAAAGGTTAATGGAAGTGAGTGTATTTTGCAGCTTGATGGTAAAAACAGCCAAAATCTTATAGACAATGATGAGATAATTGTAAAAGCTTCAAATAAAAAGGTCAGTTTCATTAAGCTTACTAATAAAACATTTTATCAAATCCTCAGAAAAAAACTACATATGGGAAAACGATGATTAAGGGATTAATTGTTGAAAATTTTATAATTGTAGATAAACTCAATATAGAGTTTGGGAACGGACTTCAGGTCCTTACCGGAGAAACAGGAGCCGGAAAATCTATAATTGTTGGTGCTATTAGTTTGATTTTAGGAAGCGATATCCATTCAGGCATGCTTTTAAATGAATCTTTACCTGCAAAATTGGAAGCAAATTTTAATATTGATAATGAAAACAAACAACTCATTGAGTTACTTAAGAAATATGAATTTGATTCTTCAGATGATGAAGTATTTTTTGCAAAAGAAATTGCAACAAACCTCAGGAGTAAAAGCTATATTAATGGGCGCAGGGTGTCTAAGGAGATCATAAAAGAATTTCGTGAAATACTCATAGATTTCCATTCTCAGCGTGATCAGCAAAAACTATTTGATACGGATTTCCAACTGGAAGTTCTTGATATATTTGGTAAATTAACCAAATTAAGAGAGCTATTCACTTCCCAATACAACAAAACAGATAGCAAAATAAAAAAATTGAAAAAACTGCAAAGAGCCGAGAGTGAGCTTGCAGAAAAGATCAAGTTATATCAATACCAAACTGAAGAGATAGAAAAAATAAAGCCTGTAATAGGTGAAGATTTAAAACTGCAGGCAGAATTAAATTTGCTTACAAATGCAGAAGATATTTTGAATATCTCAAGCCAACTTGAACAGGAAATCTACGAAAAAGAAAATTCTGTTTACGATACAATTAGCCTATATATCTCACAGCTAAAAAAATTCAAGGACGATAACAAAAATATTGAAGAAGCTGTTAGCCATCTGCAGGATGCTTCAGCTAATCTTGATAATACTATTAGTAACATCAGAGAAGTGCAAAATATCATCGAGGTTGATTCTTCACGTTTAGAATATATCCAAGCTCGGTTATCAGAAATTAACACTCTCAGCGTTAAATATAAGCGTAACATTAAAAAAATTCTTGAATATCGGATCAACATTCAGGATCAGATAAATTCATACTCATCTAATAAAGAAGAAATTGCCGAACTAAATAATGAAATAGCAAATGATCTTATACTTCTTAACAAGCTCGCAGAAGAGCTTTCGGATAAAAGAAAGATTGCAGCAATAAAATTTGGAAACGAGATAGTTACCAATATTAAAAAACTGGCAATACCAGATGCAAGAATAGAATTCAAATTTAGAACTTTAGAAGATTTAGTTAGTAATAGAGAGAATTTTCGAGCCTTAAATGAAACAGGCAAAGATGCGGTAGATGTCTATTTTTCTGCTAATAAAGGTGTTAAACTTCAACCTTTCAGAATTGCTGCTTCGGGTGGAGAACTTTCCAGATTTTTGTTGGCTATAAAGAAAATTCTTTCGGACAGGTTGGACAGACGTACCATAATTTTTGATGAGATAGATTCTGGCATTGGTGGGAAAACATCGGAACTATTAGCAGAGTTCATTCATGATATTGGCAAATATCATCAGGTCATTTGCATCAGCCACCTACCTCAGATCGCTTCATATAGTGATCGGCATTTTTCTATAGAAAAAATAAGCGGTAGCAAAAATTCTGAGATTAAAGTTAAAATACTGGACAAAAACGAAAGAAGAGTTGAAATTGCCAGGATGCTTTCTGGTTCTGATACAGAGTTAGCATTACAGCATGCAGCTGAACTTATAAAAAATAAATAGAGGGGCACTAATGTTTAGATTAAGAAAAGAGATGAAACTTTTTTTGGTTGTATTCACAATTTTATTCTCAATTTATCTTGGAATTAAAAGATCTAACCTCGATAAAATTTTTGTGCGAACTGAAGTAAAAATAGATCTCAGCACAGCAAATGATATCTTTGAGAATTCATTAAATAATAAAAAGATCAAGTTTGAATTTCAAGTAGAGAATATGACGGAAATCACTTCTTTACTTTCTGACATAAGTAAAATGGAAAATTCAAATATCTTGCATTCCGAACAAAAAAATACTTATAATCTTACTGTATTTGAAATCCCAACAGATATTTCTGATGAAATGATTACTAAGTTTAGGAGCATTGTAGGCATAAGTAATGAGAACATACAAAAAGCCGGAATGGTTTTGGTAAATACCAATCTTAAAGAAAATCTGAATAATAATCAAATAGCAAAAAAGAGAGTTCAAAATTTAATTAATGAAAGTGTATCTCCAGATAGGATAACAAGTTTCAGAAATCAGCTTGATATGATCCAGTCAAAGATAGACAGTCTGAGTATTCAGGAAGATATTAATAAACACAATGCTGTTTTTGATATTGTTATGCTCTCTGCTATTAAAAATACAAGCGGAAATGCTGTTCTTCGCGGTAGTCTAACCATATTCATATTAACAACGATTGTCAGTTTAATCTTGATAATAGTTGGTTTGATAATAAGTTATTACATATTTGTTATCATGCATAAACTAATGCTAGTTTTGGGTATTAGAACAACACGTGGAGAAGGCTCTAACTATAATTACAATAAAAAGGGCTATGGAAGAAAAGTAAAAAGAATATATAAAGATAGTGAAGGCAAAGTTATAAAAAAAGAAGAAAAAGATTAAGAAAGAGGGGTTGATTTATGGAATCATTGTTTGATCCTTGGATCATTTGGGTAGCTGTTGGGATAATTTGTATTATCATTGAAATATTTACACCTGGATTTTTATTTTTGAGTTTTGGTGTCGGAGCAATTATTACAGGACTTCTTGCACTTATCATACCATCTATCGCATTTCAGGTTCTTACCTTTGCAATAGTATCACTTTTAGCATTTTTACTGAGCAAAAAGTTCAGTAAAAAACTAATTTCTACAGATTACGAAGAAACAAACGTGAATGCTCTGGTAAATAAGATAGGTAAGGTAACGCAAAAAATTCCAACTAATGAAAAAGGCTATGTGAAAATTGGTGGAGAAGAATGGGCGGCTGTCTCTAGAGATAATAAAGAAATAGAAAAAGATGCAA
>JAVCCD010000345.1 GCA_030765665.1 Candidatus Tenebribacter mawsonii
GTAAGACATTCGATAACCTGGAATGGTACTGATGATTTTAGCAAACCAGTTTCAAGCGGAGTATACTTTTATAGGTTAGTGGTAGATGGTAAGAATGTTGCTTCCAAAAAAATGTTATTGTTAAAATAAAGAGATTATTGTAGATGTTAATATAAATAAACATGAGAGTAATTTTTAATTTATTGACACACTCTTTCTAAATACTGTTTTTGTAATTATTAATTATCTATAAAGAGGTATTGAATGAGTTTATTGGATAAAGTAACAAATTTTACAGCAGCTAAAGAACTTATTACATTGGGTCATTATCCCTATTTTCGCATCATTGATTCTGAACAGGATACTGAAGTGGTATGTAATGGTAAGAAGATGTTGATGATGGGTTCGAATAGCTATCTGGGATTAACAAATCATCCACGAGTAATAGAGGCTGCAAAAAAAGCAACCGACAAATATGGAACAGGATGCGCCGGTTCAAGATTTTTAAACGGAACATTAGATATTCATATAGAGTTGGAAGAAGAGTTAGCTAAACTGGTTGGGAAGGAAGCTTCTTTAGCATTTGCTGCAGGTTACATGGCAAATCTTGGTACAATATCAGCAATGGTAGACAGAGAAGAATTTATTGTAACAGATAAATTTGATCATGCATCAATTCTTGATGGATGCACTCTATCGCCAGGTAAAATGGTGCGATTTAATCATAACAATATGCAACATCTTGATAAAGTTTTAAAAAATAAGGTTGCTGGTAAAGGTGCTTTGGTTGTTGTGGATGGGATATTTAGTATGGAAGGTGATATTGCTGATATTCCAAACATATGCAGGATTGCCAAAAAACATGGAGCTTCTGTGATGGTAGATGAAGCTCATTCTCTGGGTGTGCTACATAAAACTGGCGCTGGAGCTGCTATGGCTGCAGATTGTACAGACGATGTAGAACTTATCATGGGAACATTCAGTAAATCTCTAGCTTCTGTTGGAGGATTTATTGCTGGAAGTCATGATGTTATTCATTACTTAAAGCATCATGCCAGATCACTGATTTTCAGTGCTTCACTTCCACCTGCATCTGCTGCTACAGTTATAGAAGCTATGAAGATTATGAAGGAAGAACCAGAACGGATAGATCAACTTTGGGATAACACACATTACATGATGAAGAATTTTAAAGCCATGGGCTATAATACCGGAACATCCTGTAGTCCCGTGATACCTCTTCATGTGGGGAATATGATGAATGCTTTTAAGATGTGGAAGCAGTTAGATGATGAAGGTGTTTTTATTAATCCTGTTGTTCCACCAGCTGTACCACCGAATGATACATTAATCAGAACGAGTTTTATGGCAACTCATACTAAAGCTCAGCTTGATATTGCACTAGAGAAATTTGAAAAAATCGGTAAAAATATAGGTGTAATTTAATAACTTTGTAACATTTTGAGAATTAAGGTGTACGTTATGTACACCTTTTTTATTTTAACCCTTTTCTAATTGACATAAAAATTGTGCTATTCGTATTGACCAAAAAGAATTATATGGAGAAGGTTATGGCAAAATCATTCGACGAACAGAAAAAGTTATTTGAGAAATCTGTTGAAAAAACTGTTAGCAGATTCCCGGAGAGAAAAGAAGAATTCTTAACAGGATCAGACAAAAAAGTAAATAGAATTTATACTGAAGAAGATATAGAAAATATTAATTATAATGAACAGCTTGGTTTCCCTGATGTTTATCCTTACACTCGTGGAGTTCAACCTACAATGTATCGGGGCAGGTTGTGGACAATGCGTCAGTATGCTGGTTTCGGTAATGCCCAGGAATCAAATGCAAGATATAAATTCTTATTGCAAAAAGGGCAGACTGGACTTAGCATTGCCTTTGATCTTCCCACTCAAATGGGTTATGACAGTAATCATGTAATGAGTGAAGGTGAAGTTGGGAAAGTTGGTGTTGCTATAGATTCTCTTGCTGATATGGAAGTTCTTTTTGATGGAATTCCACTTGATAAAGTTTCAACTTCCATGACGATCAATTCTCCAGCTTCCGTGCTATTAGCGATGTATATTGCAGTTGCAGAAAAACAAGGTGTAGCTGCAGGCAAACTTCGTGGAACGATTCAAAATGATATTCTTAAAGAGTATATTGCACGCGGAACTTATATCTTCCCACCTAAAGAATCAATGCGACTTATCACGGATATTTTTGAATACTGTTCACAATCTGTACCTAATTGGAATACGATCTCCATTTCCGGTTATCACATTAGGGAAGCAGGTTCTACTGCGGCTCAAGAAGTAGCTTTTACGTTAGCAGATGGGGTTGCTTATGTGAAGGCAGCCATTAAAAGTGGGTTAGAAGTTGATGAATTTGCGCCAAGACTCTCTTTCTTCTTCAATGCTCATAACGATTTATTTGAAGAAGTTGCCAAGTTCCGTGCTGCCAGGTTTATCTGGGCGAAATTGATGAAAGAACAATTCGGTGCTACAAATCCAAAATCACTAAAACTTCGGTTCCATACTCAGACAGCTGGATGTACACTCACAGCTCAACAACCAGATAACAATATTGTTCGTGTTGCGATTCAAACTTTGGCAGCAGTTCTGGGTGGAACACAAAGTCTGCATACAAACTCACGTGATGAAGCTTTGGCGCTTCCAACAGAAGATAGTGTTCAAATAGCATTAAGAACACAGCAAATTGTTGCTCATGAAAGTGGTGTTACAAATACTATCGATCCCCTGGCAGGTTCCTATTATGTAGAATCACTTACCAAAGATATGATAGATGAATCTGTAGAGATGATTGAGAAGATAGAAAAAATGGGTGGTATGGTAAGTGCGATAGAAAAAGGTTATGCTCAACAGCAGATCCAGAATAGCGCATTCGATTACCAACGTTCTATCGAGGAAAAAGATCGTATTGTTGTCGGTGTGAACGAATTTAAAGCTGAAGAGAAAAACAAACCTGAACTATTAAAAGTTGATCCGATAATTGGGGAAAACCAGAAAGTAAAACTGAAAGAATTAAAAGATTCAAGAGACAATAATATAGTTAATGAAAAACTTGAAGCAATCCGCACAGCGGCAAAAGGAACAACTAACCTGATGCCTTTGATGGTTGAAGCTGTTAAAGAATATGCCACGTTAGGTGAAATCTGTGGTGTGTTGCGTGAAGAATTTGGTGAATACCTGGAGAATGTGATCTTATAACTATAAGCTCTATCTTTGAGGTATATAATAGATTCGAAAAGGGTGATTGAGATCAATCACCCTTTTTTATTATGTTTAGTTTGTTCTCAGATTTCTCTTTTTCCCAAGCATTGTTAACAATTCAAAAGTTAAAATTGCTAAAGTTGAACCAACACCACTGGCAATAACATCAAATGTATCATATAGTGTACTAGCTCCCCACATTGGTTTAAATTCTTCTATCATTAAAATGACGAATACAGCTATTGACCATAAATATATGATCAATCTTCCACGTTTTAACTTTTTCACTAACACTGCTGATACTGCTAACAGACTGATTATAAAAGCTGCAATGAAATTGGGAAAGCAACCTGTTAATATTATCATTAATTGTGAACTATTCAAAGCAGGTCTCAAGACTTCCTTATTCAGGGAAATCAAGCCAAATAACACAGCAAAAAAAACTGCATTGATCACTAGAGCTTTCTTTTTACTCTTCCAATTCATAATTTACTTCCTAATTTGCATAATCACGTCTTCAACTTCAGTTTCAGGTCGATCACATACTCTATTTTGGCAAGCATAAATTGTAGTTTGTTCTGCAATATTTTTACCTTTAAGTAATTCCAGCGTTCCTTCCTTCTTCCCACCGGATAAAAATACATTCGGCAAATAATAGGTGTCAAATTCCTTTCTCCTGCTTAAGTAATCATCACCAACAATTGATATTAGATATGGGTCGCTGCTAAACCACGCCATTAAAATATCCCAATTGGCATAATACACTCCACTCCTTAAAGCAGCTTGTTTTACATTGTTAAGCATTTGTTTGGATTTTAGAATATAATCATCTTTATATAAATACTGCCCCAACAAAAACAAGTTCTTTGCCATTTGTGAATTTGAAGAAGGAATTACATTATCAGCAATCTCCATTTTTCGCGCAACAAGACCAGGATCTATATCAGAAGTATAAAAAAACATTCCACTTTCTGAATCATAAAAATGAATAAGGGAATAGGCGGTTAATTGCTCTGCTTCCAACAACCACCTTTCATCAAATGTGGCTTGATAAAGTGAGATGAAAGCTTCAATTGTAAAAGCATAATCATCCAGAAAACCATTAATCGAAGACTTCCCATTTTTATA
>JAVCCD010000001.1 GCA_030765665.1 Candidatus Tenebribacter mawsonii
AAAACTACCCAAAGAATTAAGTAATAAAATACCTTCTGCCAAAAATATTGAAGAAAAAATTCTTAATCGAATGAAAGAGTATGATGAAAAAGTTAAGTGATTTGACTAAAAGGAAATGCCCATAACACACAGCTCCACAGCCGAGTAAGAAGAGCAAGAAGAGTCGTGGCGCACGCCAAACATTATGCAGCAACTAAAGAATTAGAGGTAAAATGAAAAAAACTTTAATTATACTAATAGCATTAATAATCATTAGTTTGTTGAATGCATCTGTAATGACAGGAGATGAACTTCAGGAGAATTTTGAAAGGTCGTTTGATCTAGAAAGAACATTTTGGGATGGAATGGTAAAAACGAAAATCGAATATTCGCAAGAGGATATAGATGTTGGTGAAACAATAATTGTTACAATACACTTTGAGATAGATACTGAGAAGAATGAGCAAAACCTAAAATTAGCAATAGCAGATTTAGCAACAAAATTCCTTTATACAACAAAGCAAGGTAAATTAGAGTCAGTAACAGAAGAAAATGTTGTTATGGAGAAGGAATATTTAGCTTGGGATAAACATGCAGCTTCAATTATTGAAACAGATCCTGATCTTGTTCTCAGTAACGTGAATCCTAAAGGTTCATATAAAGTTAAATATAGATTAAATAGAAAAGTGAAGGGAATGTGTACATATAGCAATGATCATCGAATTCCTTATTTCTACAATGAGCTTCCCATCTATCTTTTTCAAGAATCAACAGAGTATGAGAATATTACAGATTATCATAATATTGGTTCTCCTCTTCGCTTTTATATAAAGATAAATCCCAGTGCTATTATGCCAAATAATGCAGATATTAAAACCAGATATTATGAACGGAGTGATTTCCGACGAGAGAAAAAGAAACAAAAAGAACTAATAAATAAGGAAAAGATGAAAGAAGAAAATATGCCTAAGTTGAAATTTGAAAAATTAGACTTAAATAAGGGAGCTGGTTCAAGATTTGATGAGGCAGTTGTTTTAGTAGGAGATGTAACTGATTTGTTAGTTGAACCTGAACAGGTGCATATCTATACAAATTAAATGTGAATGGTAAAACTGAAGTTATGAAGAAATGTTTACTGTTGAAATGAATGATGATGCTAACAAGTGTATCTGTGGATTCCCAAAGCATACACGAAACATTATGCCTATTTATAGTAGTGAGAAGTCTAACTTCTTGACCTAAAAAAGGAATTAAATCAGAATCAATTAACAAAGTTGAGGTTTATTCTATAAAAGGACAGAAGATCAAATTGATCGAAACTAATACAAATATAGTAAGTTGGGATGGAACAGATAGTAATGGAAAAAGAATAAGCTCGGGAATATATTTGTGCAATTTGTATTCTGAATCAAACAAAATTGTTCAAAAGAAATTACTGGTTTTAAGATAACTTACTTTTTTTTAGATTGATTTTTTTTAATTATTTACTTAGCAGTTCTTTAACTTTTTTCAGTTCGCTAATGATATGTTTTTTTGCTTCTGTTTTATCTACAGAAAAATCCAGGCTGATCTGTTCTTTATGTTTCATATCTTCTTTCAACTTCTTTTTTGCACCATCAATTGTAAATCCTTGGGTGTGAAGCATGTATTTGATCTTTCTTAAAATATCAATATCATCAGGGCTGTAACGTCTATTGCGTCCAAATTTTTTCTTGGGATGAACCTGAGGAAATTCAGTTTCCCAATAACGCAAAACATGTGCTTTTAGCTCAAGTAGATTACCTACTTCCCCGATCGTATAATAATACTTTTTCATATTAACTTTTTTCCAATTTCCTCTTTTTGTTCAGCAGACAGTTAATTGCAGAATACACAAAAAGTATTACTGCACCAACCACAAAGACAAATGGAAACCAGAAGAAATATTTGTAAGTAAGAATTATTTCATAGATATAAAGAGAATTATTAATAGTAATTTTTTCAAAAAGTTCTGTTTGTTTTATATATTCTCCGGTAGGAGATACAATTATGGAATATCCCGTATTTGCAGCACGGTATATTTGTTTACGCGTTTCAACTGCCCTGAATTTAGTCATCGATGCATGCTGATATGTACCAGCAGATCGCTTAAACCATGCATCATTAGTAATGTTAACAATAAAATCAACATCATTTCTTGCAATCTCTGTTGTAAGTAAGGGAAACGCAATTTCAAAACAGATCAAAGGTGAAAATTTGTAGCCATTCACACTAAAATATTCAAGTTTTTCACCATATTCCCAATTAGCTTGTCCCAGATGAATATTCCACAAAAATGGGAAATATTTAAGGAATGGAATTCGTTCCCCAAAAGGAACCAGAATATTTTTATAATATGGAACATGAACTTTTCTGTTTTTTCCAATCAGGGTCGCAGAATTATAAAATTTATATCTGTTTGGATAATCTTCTCCCATATATTTATAGTGTGGAAATCCAGTAAAGATATCTGTACCCAATTCTTCTGAAAGATCTAAAATCCATTTTCTATATTTTGGTTGTCTTAATAAATAAACAGGTGTAGATGACTCCGGCCAAATGATCAGATCAGTTTTTTCTTTTACTGCTTTATGGCTGAATTGTTCATATAGTATAAAAGTTGAATCTTTGTACAATTCTTCCCATTTATCTTCTTGTGGAATACTCACTTGAACAATTGATGCATTAAATTCGGTTTTTACTAATTTTATTGTTTTAAGTCTTATATTTCCGTATGCTGACCACAAAATTATTATTACAGAGATAATAATCAAATTGCGTTTAAGATTAGCTTTTAATTCATACAAAAGAATATTAATAACCAATATCAACAGAGATAGAAGGGACAGTCCTCCAAGTTCCAAAGGTTGTATAAATGGCAAGTATTCTGCCAAAGAATACCCTAAATTAAACCATGGAAAACTAAATTCACCAAAATTTTGTAAAAATTCAAAACTTATCCAAACCAAGATAAAAGCTAAATAACCAAATTTTGGATTTTGCTGTTTGATAAAATAATAAACCTGAAATACAATATAAAAATAAGCGGTGAATAATAGGAATATACCTAAGTAACCAGGAAATGTAACCAATGATATCCAATGCAGACTAACCAGAGTGTAAGCTGAAGCAAAAGTTGCGGCACCAATTAAAATTTCTCTTTTTTTCTTTTGCTCACCAAAAAAATAAAATATTGGAATAAAAGCAAAAAACACAAGGAATCCAAGGTTAATTGGAAGTCTGCTTAACCCTAGTAATGTTCCAGATAAAGTTGGTAATATATAGATTTTATTTTTCATTGAAAATAATTTATTTATCATTTAGCTTAGAATAGGTAAATTCCCCGATCCAAATTTCGTTATCAGACAAAAGGATCACATTATCTTTAATTGAAAATTCATTCCATGTATTAGTAGAAATTGCAAACTTTCCTTCAGTTTCTTGATGATAAATAAAATGATCTTTTAAGATATAATTCTGCTGTTTTTCAATTTTAACATTACCATCAAATTCCTTTTGGAATCGACCCAAAATCCCGAAGATCATTGTAGCGTTTTGTTTAGGCTCATAAACTGTTATTTCATTCTTTCCTAAACTTAAATTGCTGGGTGTATTAAGCTGAAATTTGCCAAAACTATACCAATCAGATCGATCAAAAGTACGTGTTATCACTATCTCTTTGGAAGCATTATCATAGATGTAATAAGTTTCATCTATTGCAACTGCAAAAAGTGAAGGTTCAACAAAATCAGTTAAACTAATCTCAGCTATCAACTTTCCATTAACATCAAATTTCTTTATTTTTTTTTGAAAGCTATCGAGTGCTAAAAGATTACCATCTGGCGCAAGAGTAATATCTGCTAACTTATTAAAACTCTGTGAATTAAAACCGAGTCCACCAATTGTATTTATTTTATTTTCACCACTATAAATATGAATCAAGTCTGTTTCATTTTCCCAGACAAACACAGTTTTATTAATTGAAGAATAAAGACATTTTTGGGGAATAAAATTAGTCTGTATTTTTTTTATTAGTTCAAAATTTATAGGAACTCTACTAGTTATAATTTCGATAGTTGAACAGGAATTGACAAACAGAATAATCAAAATAAAGAGTCCAAAATGAAACTTTCTTTTCATGGTCAATAATCCCATTTATCTTGATCAGAAATTCTAAGGTCCTTCAATTTGCCCTGAATTGATGTTCTTCCTTGCCAAATATTGAATTCCAAAGAATATGTAATATCAACGTTCAAACCTTTTTTTAAGAAAGGTAGATAATCACCTAAATTAAACCCTATAAGATCTAGTTCACATCCATCTTTTATCACTTTTAGTTTTAAGTGATTCTTTCCAACATTATAGGGAAATCCTACTACCGTGACATTCTCGGTTAAGAATGTAGGTCGCATATTACCAGGTCCAAATGGAGCAAATTTTTCCAACCATTCAAGCAGGTTCTCATTGATCTCAAATAATTCTAATTTTGTATCTATATTCAGTGGTGGTACAAACTGGTCATCAGTCGTATGATTTTTAACATATTTTTTTAATTCATTTTCAAGAAGGTCAACATATTCTACTAATATCTGTAAACCTGCTGCATATTTATGCCCGCCAAAAGTTTCCAGATAGCCTTCCACAGAAACAAGTGCATCAAACAAATTAAACCCAGTTATACTCCTACCAGAACCGCTTCCAACTCCTTCTTTAAATGTTATCATGATTGATGGACGGTAATATTTTTCTACAAGTTTAGAAGCTACAATCCCAATAACACCTGGATGCCAGTCATCTGAAGATACAACTATAATTGGGGTTTCATCCATATTTTTATATTTTTTTTCTATAATGTCGCAAGCTTCTTGAAATGTCCGCTGGTCTATCTGCTGTCTTAATGAATTTTCTCTCTCTATGATCTGAGCAAGCTCATCACTTTCTTCTTCATCAACACTCACCATGAGTTCAACAGCTCTCATCGCACTTCCCATCCTACCTGCAGCATTTATTCGTGGTGCGATTCCAAATACGATATCAGCTGAATTGAGTTCTTTTTGGGAAAGACCTGCAAGCTTAATAAGTGCATTTAATCCAATATTCTGTTTCTTCACCAGTCTATCCAGACCGAGACTGGCAATAATCCTATTTTCATCTGTTAACGGAACAATGTCTGCAATTGTTCCTAAGGCAACTAGATCTATATATTTATCAATAAGTTCATCTGTATTTATCGCTAATTGGGAATAAACAGCTACTAAAAGTTTATAGGCAACTCCAACACCCGCCAGCATATCATAAGGGTAACCGCAATCTTTGATCTTAGGATTAATAATGGCATATGCATTAGGTAATTCTTCTTTTGGGTTATGATGATCTGTAACAATAATATCCATTCCCAGATCATTTATTTGTTCAATTTCATCAATTGCATTTATTCCGCAATCTACACTAATTATTAACTCAGTTCCATTTTCTTTAAGAATATCAACACCACTCAGAGATAGTCCATAGCCATCTATCATTCTATGTGGAATATAATAATCAATACTAGCTCCAATCTTTTTGAGTCCTAGATACAATAAGGCAGAAGAAGTAGTACCGTCTACGTCGTAATCACCATAGATCGTGATAAGTTCTTTCTTTTCGATTGCTAAAATTATCCGTTCTGTTGCCCTTTTCATATCTTTGTAAAGAAATGGATCGTGCATATTTATCAGATCAGGTTGGAAAAATTTTTTAATTTCTTCTATATCGATTAACCCTTTTCTGATTAACATTTCCGCAATCATTTCGGGGCATTTAATATGTTCTACAATGTTTTCTTTTTGTTGTATCTGTTCCCCAGATAGAGGTTCAGATATTCTCCACCTTTTTTGCATTTATCATTCCTTATTTAGTTATAAAAAATAAGCGTCAAAGAAGATATTAAGCCGAATTCTGTAAATTGCCTAATAAGCAACCCAGTGTCTATTTCTCTAAACCGGATATTGCTATACCCAATCGGGTTCATTACTGACCGGTTTTAGCTGCCCACCCGAGAACTTAACAAGCCGGACCGGCTCTCATTCTCCTATTTGGCATTGCACCGGATAAGGCTTTCCGAGCTTCCCGATTCACACCGAGAACTGGTGGTCTCTTACACCGCCATTTCACCTTTTCCAAACATCAAATGATGCCTGGTAGTTTATTTCTGTGGAGCTAGCTTTCTGTTACCAGAACTTCCCGTTAAGAAGTACCCTGCCCTTTGGTGTTCGGACTTTCCTCTCCGTGTTTCCACGCAGCAGACACTTTATCTTCTTTGACTAATCTAATTATTTTCAAAATGATCAACAAGAATTCTACCACAACTTTCGCAATAAATTACAGAATTCCGTGCTTTCATGTCAATGTCAACTTGTGGTCTAATTGTATATCCGCATCCACTACAGGCATTATTGTCGTTAAATACAACTGCTTTGCGATTTCTATTTTTTATTAAATTACCATATCTACGAATTAGATCTCTTGGAAGTCCTGCGGCTAATTTATTTCTTTTGCTCTTTAATTCTTCAATATCTTTCTGAACTTCCTGAATCTCTTTTTCAAGTTTTTTTTCGTTAGCTTTTAGCTCATCAGATGCTTTTTGCTGAGCTTCATTATTTTCTTTCAAACGATCTCGAAGTTCAGATTCAGTTTCCATCAAAACGATCAGTTCGTCATCAACTCCAGAATTTTTTTTCTCTAAGTGATTAATCTCGCTGTTAAGTGCTTTATACTCTTTGTTAGTTTCAATAGTTAGAAGTTGATTTTTATATTTTGTGATTTTTGCGTTATTATCAGCAATATCGAGTTCCTTTAATTTCTGATCTTTCTGGTTTTCGTCAAGCTCACTTTTTGTAGTGTTTACAGCTTCATCTGCATCCAATAGAGATTGCTTTAAACTATTCAATTGCTGGGGCAATTCTTTTGTAAGAACGTTTTTTTTTCCAATAACCGTATCGAATTTCTGCATTTGAATTAATATCTCTAATTCTTTTTTCATTTAAACCCCTTAAGCTCTTTTAAAACAAAAAAAGCATTTACCGGTTGGCAAATGCTTTCATCATTTATACTATAATCTTTTTGATCTATTGTTTTAATCCACAGATACTTCACTTTTTCTATACCCACTAATTATTTTTATAAACAAAAGATATTTGCAGTTATATTCTGTCAACTTCATTTATCTCCAAACCCGATTCAATTACTGATATTTCTATGTTGTGTTTCTCTTTTGAAATTTCCAATATATCTTTTAATATTCTTATATTAGAATTTGGAAAAACTTCTCCTTTGATGATAATCTTAGATGGATCTGTATTATGCGATCTTTCTAGTTCACTACTAAATTGAGAATGTAAACTCTTCAATTTTTCCACAAGTGATGTTATCAAGACCTCATCTATTTCAACCTTGTTTCTAGCTTGTGTTAGCTTTTTGTTGGTAATGCGAATCTGTTCCTTTAAAAAAGGTGCAATAGCAATTTCTACTTCTGTTAAAATGTTTAAAGGACTCCCCACAGTGAAAACATTTATTCTTTCTCCACTTTGAATAACACCTCCAGAAATTGAACTATTTTCCTCTGCTTCTATTATTCCATTTGCATAGATCAGGCTATTCCTAGCATTTTTATTTATCGAGATTTTGCCAGATGCATAGATATTGGAGTCTTCTGAATAATCTAATATTACATCTCCATGAACGATAATTCCACCTTTGTTACAACCACGTACATTTCCTTTCACCCAAAGATTACCAAAAATTTCCAAATTAGAATTTGAAACAACTCCGTCTATAGTCGTATTTCCATAAATTGTCTTGCTAGTATCATGAATATCCTGTGAGATAAACGTTGATTTTACACAAATTTTGTTTTCATGATTTAAATAGGGATATCCAGCTTCAGTAGCTAAAACCTGATTTGTTTCAGCAGAATAATGAACATTATTCCCCATAATGTCTTCTACATTTATTTGAGAGTCTCCATTCATAGCTACTTCATTTCCAAAGATATCAGCACCAAAACTTTGTGCCTCTTTTGAAGATATTTCAGCAATTGCCTGATCCTTCTCAACCTTTTCAAATTGTGATAATTCATCCATCTCATACTGCTGATCAGCTTTCATACAAGTCTCAATATCAAAATTATATTTTATAGATGCTTCAGCTTTTTTTACCGATGCCAAAGCAATAAGAAATGGTTCACCAACTTCTTTAATTATTTCACGTTTGATATTATAATCAATTGCTTCTTCTAATCCATTTTTTACTCCCACAGAAGATAGAAGATTAGAGATCTCTTTTTCGTCGATCATGTTTCCTTTGTCTTCTATTGTGAGATAAGCTGAAAAATTATCTTTTGAAATTTTTAAATAAAGTGATTTGTCCGTATTTGTATAAACTTTCCCATCAGCAATTTCATTCATTTTACATACTCTCTTTTATAAAATCGATTACATCCTTTGCCGGTGTACCAGGCGTAAAAATAGCTTTAAATCCTTTTGATTTAAGGAAATCAATATCTTCTTCTGGAATTACACCACCACCAAAAAGCATTACATCTTCTTTCCCTTTTTCTACAAGTAAATCTGCTACTTTTGGGAAAAGAAAATTGTGTGCACCACTTAATAAACTTAAGCCTACAATATCTACATCTTCCTGAATCGCTGCATTTACTATCTGTTCTGGCGTTTGTCGAATTCCTGTGTAAATAACTTCCATACCTGCGTCTCTCAATGCTCTTGCTATATATTTTGCTCCCCTGTCATGTCCGTCTAATCCAGGTTTTGCAATCATAACTCTTATTTTTTTAATCTTAGGCATCTAACCTCCAAAATTTGTTAAACATAATTTGGGATAACATATTGGCGTCAACGTTTTTTTATAAATCAAATAACCGCTATCAAATGATAACGGTTATGAAAAAATTCTTTCTTAATTATAAAACGAAACACTATTTTAACATTAGCATCTTTCCGGTTTGAGTTTCAGTTTTAATTGTGTAAAAATAAATTCCAGAAGTTGTTTGTTTCCCGCTTCCATCAGTTCCGTTCCATACGATATCATGTTGCCCAATACTCAGAAAATCATGAATCAAGTCTTTAACGATTTGCCCTTTTGCATTGTAAACTTTAACCGACGTTATTGAAGGATTCTGAAGCGCAAAAGAAATTGTTGTACTAGGATTGAATGGATTTGGATAGTTTCCTATGATTGTCAGATCACTTACTAATAGTTGATTATTAATTCCAACTTCTTCTTCTAATACAAAATCAACTATAGATGTTTCTGAAGCGATCACTGTAATCTCAATATTATCTGGAATTTGATAACCTTCTAGATAACATGAAACAGTATAGTCCCCAGCTTCAACTTCTATTTCATATTCTCCATTTATATCAGTTAGAGCTGAATAAGTTCCGGCAGTAATCTCAGCATTTTCTAATAGGTCTCCTTCAAAATTTGTCACCGTTCCCACAATGAATCCGGTCGAAGGACCTTCTGGTACAAATTCATAAGCACCCATATCAATTATAACAGTCCCATTCTCATCACCATCTATTATGCGCTCATTTCCATCTAAATCAAAATTTGGAAGTGGAAAGGAAACCAGGGTTTCATCTCCAGTATCAATACAAGGTGAAATTTCGGATAAATGAAGATCAAGTTCAGCATAATTAATAAATTGAGGATCATCTGAAATGACAAAAGTTCCGGGAGAGCCATCACTTATACAGCTATTCGAGACATTTGCAGTTCCATCTAGTATGAAGATATCTTCCGGTAAGTTATTCCATAAAATTGAATTGTATAGATTCAATGTCCCACCGTTTACCCAAAAAGCACCACCGGAAAGTGGAGATACGTTATCTACAGCTGTTATATTTATTGCTTCTGTAGTACAATTAGTTATTCCACAAGCGGCTCCAGAACCAAATTGAGTTTCATTGTTAACGAAAAGAACGTTTGCCATGATTAGATTTGTGCTCACACCATAAACACCCGTACAAGCCCCCGCATAATTGTTTATGAACTTACAATTGTACAACTCGGGGTTAGCATTGTTCCAAAAGGAGAAGCCAGCTGCAAAAATAGCTGATGTATTTTGCTTGAAAGTACAACCATCTAAGATAGGGTCAGAACCATAAACAGTAATACTTCCACCGTAAAATCCGCAATCATTCATCAGAAACATACAGTCATTGATATTAACGTTTGAACTGTTTTCTAAATAAACAGCTCCTCCATCCCATTCACAATAATTCTGGAAGAAATAGGAGTTTTCAATAGTAAGGTTTGAAGTGTTTGAACAAAAAATTGCACCACCATTTTTATCATCATCTTCACCTAAACCATAGCCTTGTTCAAACTGACAGTAACTAATTTCATTAGCAGACAGTGAACTTATATTTCCATCATAGAATCTTAATCCATGCCATCCGGTTGCGGCACTTAATGGTGTGAATTTTATAGAATCTGTTACAGTTCCATTGGCTACGATCCTACCATAAAATGTAAAACTTATAATGATCATTAAAAATCACATCTACACCAGCTTCGATTTCCAGTTCCGTATCGGCTTGGATTATAATTTCTCCGTCAACATAGTAGGGGCTTCCGGCTACATCCCATAAACCGCTTACGTCCACTGCTGGGATAACTGTGGAACTAATAATTACAGGTAATAAAAACACTAAAAACAGAATCAATTTTTTCATTTTGCTACTCCT
>JAVCCD010000074.1 GCA_030765665.1 Candidatus Tenebribacter mawsonii
GAATTCATTCCAGAACTTGTGCCAATATACAGAGTTCCGGTATCAGCTCTATATGCAAAATCTGTAATCGTGTTTGAAATGAGCGGAGTATTCTCTGTAGTTAAGTTTGTAAATTTATCTCTATCTGTATCAAAAATAGTAATCCCAGCATCTTGAGTTCCGATCCATACCATTCCAAAAGGATCGACAAACAATGCTGTAGGATATGTTGATATAGATCCATAAAGTCTTTCCTGTCCTTCATAATACCAGTATTCTGGATCTGGAACATCCTCATTCCAAAACCACTCATTATCAAACCAGACTTTCTTTTTAATAGTAGTGCCATACCAAAACCAATCTACCCCATCGAACATGAAAAGACCAGTTCCTGATGCTACCCAGATTTCTTCAATACCGTTTGCATTACGTGATTCTAATGCGTGAATCAAACCGCTTCGTAATTCAGATGAAGGTGGATAGATCCAATATTGACCATTAGTAATCGGATCATTATCATTATCCCAATATTGTATTCCTTTATTAAGAGTTCCAAAAAATCTATAATTTTCTCCAATTAAGGACATAATATTATATTGGTCTTCATCAAATTCTGTTTGGAAAGTGTGAGAGATAGAGTCATTATTTACAGTTTCTGCAATGGCAACTCCACCCACATATGAAATCCACATCCTATCATTTTCTGGAGTTAGCTTAGTTGTATAAGATGAAGAGAGCCCTGTGAGAAATGTAAATTCATCCTGCCCCTCATCTAAAATACTGATCCCTCCATTACCAGGTGTAACAAATTGCCAACAGGAAAACCACTTTCTGTTGCTACTATCAATTTCGATATCATATACATTATTATTTCTTAAACCTGGATATGTTTCAGATGTATAACTCTTCCAGATATTTCCATCGAAACTGCATGCACCTTTGGTGCCTCTACCTAATTGTTCTAATCCATAATAACCCGAAGCAAGCCAGACATGATCATTTTGATCTATCTCGATATCGGTGACTAAATTTGCTGAAATACAATTAGTTTTTATATTTGTATTCCACTCATCTTCATTATTAAGGAACATTCCTTCTCCCCATGTATATGCAGAAATTTGTCCGTTTATAGTTTTAAATCCCTTAATTTTAGATGTGGTTAATCCACTTTCATTCTTATTCCAAGTTGTAATATCCTCATCATCTGAAATCATAGTGATTGCAATATCCATGGTGTCAGTTAAAACTAATCTATCCTGATCCCAAATACCATAACTGTACCATAAGTTCAGCAGGTCATCTACATAAACTGGATAGATAGCTAATCCTATATCAATCAAAACTGCTTGTGCGGGATCAGTGATATCGTCTGTTAAAAAAAGTCCAAAATCAGTTCCAACAGCTATTTTTCCATTCCTGATAGAAATTGAAGTTACATTGTTACTCGGCAATGTGGAGTTATCTTCGTTTAAATGATGCCAGTTAATTGACACATCCATCGAATCTATGTGAACATAATCAACTCCTGCAATGCTTCCGAAATAAATGTTTCCATCAGAAGTTAACTGCATGGATGTAACATCATCAGCAGAGAGACCATTATCTACATTATAATTTTTTAATAAAAGTGGAAATGGAAAATCGGGATCATCCATAAAACAGCTTACTCCAAATTTTGTTGCAACAAAAATTAGAGAATCATTATGTGCAATTGTATTAACAATATCCGATTGTAAACCAAGTGTTTCTGTAAGTGGTGTTAAAAAACCACCTTCACTAATCCTATTAATTCCATTACCTGCTGTACCAATAAGTAATTGATGTGAATTTTCCAAATAATCAAGTGCCCTAATGTCATTATTAGCCAATCCATCAATTGTAGTTAGCGTTTCTCCAAAAGAGTTTGTACCAAAATCATAACTGACTAATCCGCCCCATGTAGCAATTTGCATCTCATTTTCAGACTCAATAATATCAAAAATATGTGTAGTATTTGTAAAAACCTGCCAGTTCTTAAGTGCAAATAATCCTGTTACGATCAACACCATAATGATAATTAGATTTTTTTTCATTTTTTAAACTCCTTTTTGAAAAGATAAAAGACAAAAATTAATAAAATAAATAGGAGAAATAATAAAATTAAGAGTAATAATTTTTTAGATGAAAATGAAAATCCAAAGGCAATTAATCCAAAAAGTACAGTTACAAAATAACTTATTAATGCGATATGTTTTTGTGATAATCCAATTTCATGAAGTTTATGATGAATATGCTCCTTGTCAGCTTGGAAAATATTTTCTTTTTTATTTACACGACGGAATATTGCAAGTGCTGTATCCATAATTGGGATAGCCAGGGCTATAATTGGGACTAGAAGAGTCATAGATGTTATTCCTTTGAATTCACCTTTCCCAACTATTGAGATCGCAGCAATATTGAAGCCTAAGAAAAGACTTCCAGTATCACCCATGAAAATTTTAGCTGGGTAAAAATTATACCTTAAAAAAGCCAGATTGGCTCCAATTAAAGTTAAAGATGAGAATATGATAATCGTGTTAGATTTTGAATATCCAACAGCTAATAAAACAGTTGCCACAATTATTGCAATCCCAGAGGCTAAACCATCCAAACCATCGATCAAGTTGAACGCATTTACAACCAGTAAAAACCATAATATTGTTACCGGAAAAGAGAAACAGCCCAAAGCAATTGTTTCACCAAATGGATTTGTTAATAATTGAATATTGAAACCTGCAAAATATATGATCGTAATGATTACTATTTGAGTTATTAATTTGTAATTTGCTTTGATCCTCGCCTTATCATCAAGAAATCCTAATAGCAACATCAAAAAGCCGCCTACTGCTAAATATAGCAATTGAAAACCAAATTCAGGGAATAAAAAATAAATTAAAATCTGAATCAAAATTATTGGTATTCCGAATGACAAACCACCGGCAATTGGAGTGGTTACTGTATGTATCTTCCGTTGCTGAGGATGATCTAGTAAATTCCATTTATTTGACATCCTTATATTCACCGGAACCAATAAATAAGTTATCAAAAATGAAATGAAAAAAGCTATAACTTGATAAATACTCATATTTAATTAAATTTCCTGATCATAAACATTTTTATATTTTCTTACAAAATCTGTAAGATTAAAGCTCTCTTTTATCAATTTACGGGAATTTTTTCCCCACTCTTTAAGTTTTTCCTTTTCATTTGGAAGAGATAATAAAACAGTTGATAATCTGTCAATGTCATTAATTGGGACAAGAATACCATTGGTACATGATACTAGCTCATTATTTCCTTTTACATCGGAGGCAACAATTGGCAAACTCATAGACATTGCTTCTAGAATCGAAACAGATAATCCTTCAGAAATAGAAAAAAGTAAGTAAACATTAAACTTAGATAACCAATCCTGAATGTTACTTTGCCAACCTGGAAAAATGATATTTTCATCGAGATTTGCTTTTACCACCATTTGTTTGCATATCTCTAAAAGACTCCCATCACCAATAAAATAAAAAATTATCTTTTTGTCTTTGTTACACACATTTATAGCAACATCTATAGTATTAATGATATTCTTTATTTTTTCAAAACGCAAAACACTACCAATAATCAAAAAATCGTCTCTCATTTTTGATGAATTCATAATCCGTTCAGTACCTAATTCTATTCCATTAAAAATAGTTATAGTTTTACACTTTTTTACAATTTTATTTTTAATAGCGAATTCACGCTCATAATTATTAACAAAAATCATTTTATCACATAATGGAGACACTAATGCTTCTAAAGTTTGATAAAAGATTCGTATAGGCAATGGTTGTGCATAATGAAAAGGAAATCCATGAACTGTATGCACAATTTTAGGAACTCCAGAAATTCGTGCTGCAATCCTACCAATAAATCCAGGTTTAGAAGAATGTGTATGAACAATATCAAATTTATTTTTTTTAAATATTCTAATTAATTTTATTAAAGCTACAAAATCCATAATAGATATACTACGTTTGAAAGATCTAAGTGGGATGTAATTGTAGCCTAATTCCAAAACTTTTTCAACCAAAGGTCCACCAGGTTTAGAAATCACATAAACATCATACTTATCTTTATCCAATGAGCTCAAAATAGCTAACATTACATTTTGTACACCGGATAGTAACGGCAACAATTGGATGTGTACAAGTTTAACTTTTTTTGAATTATTTAAATTTTCCTCAACAAAAGTAAGAAATTTTTTTGTTTGCATTTCTCTACTAAATTCTGAATTTATCATACGTTCAATTTTTGATTTGTTTAGAATAACTATTAATTTTAGAAAATTCTTAGCAATCAATTCAACATTTTCCATTTCACAAATTAGTTCATGTTCATTTTGTTTTAAAATTTCTGCTGCCTCACCTGAAGGAGGAACCATGGCAAGTATTTCTTTCCCGCTTCTTAAATACTCGAAAAGTTTGCCAGTAAGAACACCCTGACCTTTATAAGAAGAGATAAATAACAGAAGTGCATCGCAGTTCATAAGAGATTTAATAGCCTCTTTATGTTCTATCTGATGATTTACTTTTAAAAGATGTGACACTTTAGAATTTGCAACATACTCTATTGTTTCGGCGTAATAATTACCTGTGAATTCAATAACAATATCTTCTGGTAATTTTTTTTGTGCATATAATAATTCCAGAGCATCAATAAAATAATTTAGACTCCGATGCCCATAGAAATTTCCAATATACTTAATACTTAACTTAGTATTTTTATTAATAACGAAATTAGAGAAATCGTCAGCATCCCAGCCATTGTAGATCACTTCAATCTTGTTTTCTATTTTATTACCAAATTCACTAATCAGATCATTCTTCATTGTTTTGCTTACCACAGTGATTACAGACGCATATTGTAGAATTTTCTTTTCCCATTTATTGGCATATTCTCTGTGAAATTTTGAAAAAAAGGTAATATAAGGATTCAACGTCCAATGATCACGATAATCAACAATTAGAGGTAGCTTATTTGCCTTTGCAAGTTTATATGCAGCAACGCCACTTGTATATGGACCCATCGTTGCCATTATGGCATCGTAGTTATTGCTTTTCATCAATCTCTTTCCAGCCTTGACTACAAAAGGTAACCACCCAATTTTATCATCGATTGGGAAAATATTCCTAATAATTTTTTTATA
>JAVCCD010000100.1 GCA_030765665.1 Candidatus Tenebribacter mawsonii
AAGATGATGTTAGTGTTCCAGTAAAAATAGGAGATTACTACTATTATTACCGTAAAGAAGCACTAAAGCAATATTCAATCTATTGTCGTAAAAAAGGAAATTTAGAAGCTGAAGAAGAGATCTATCTTGATGTTAACGAAATTGCTAAAGGTTTTAAATTTTTCTCAATAATCGAGCGGAAGATAAGTCCGAATCATCGCTTTCTTGCTTATGGAGTTGATACGTCCGGTGCTGAGGAGTATTCATTAGTAATTAAAGATCTTTCTACAAATGAAGTACTCAATGATGTTGCAAATAAAATCGGTGATATCGCTTGGGCAAATGATAACAGAACTCTCTTCTATTCAACAGAAGATCATGCTGGAAGAACACACCAGATATATAGACACGTTCTAGGCAATTCTGCAACTGAAGATCAACTGATATTTACTGAAGAAGATGAACGTTTCTGGGTTTGGATAGCACGATCTAATGATGATAATTATTTAATATTGGGAAGTGGTAGTAAAACAACAAATGAACGTTGGATATTAGATGCAGATAATCCTGAAGCAAGCTTCGAAATAATTCAACCCAGAATAAAAGATCATTTGTATTACATCTTCCCGCATTCTGAAGAACTTTATATTCTCACAAATCATGAAGCTGCTAACAATAGAATCATGAAAACCAAAATTAGCAGTTCAACATTAAATAATTGGCAGGAAGTTATTCTCCATCGTGATTCTGTACGAATTGACTTGGATGTTTTCAGTGAGTATCTTGCAATTAAGGAACGAGTAAATGGAATTGATGAATTGCGAATTGTTAACATTGAAACGATGAAATCTTTCTATGTTGATTTCCCCGATCCAATATATTCTTTTTATACATGGAATACAGATTTTTATGAACCAACATTACGTTTTACTTATGAATCACTTACATCTCCGTACTCAATATATGAACTTAATGTGAATACCTATAAGAAAATTCTTTTAAAACAGCAAGAGATTATGGAAGATTTTGATTCCAATGATTATTTTTCTGAACGAATTTTTGCACAAGTTGATGATGGCTCGAAAATTCCAATTTCGCTCGTTTATAAAAAAGACATGTTTACAAAAGATGGAACCAATCCCATCTACCTTACAGCCTATGGAGCTTATGGAGATAATTTTGATCCTTATTTCTCTTCAGCCAGGTTAAGTCTTTTAGATCGTGGAGTTGTTTATGCGATTGCTCATGTACGGGGTGGAAAGGAAATGGGCGAATATTGGTACGAACAAGGGAAAATGTTAAATAAGAAAAACACGTTCACCGATTTCATCGCATGTTCAGAATTTCTCAAACAAGAGAGTTATACGAATAAATTAATAATAGATGGTGGAAGTGCAGGTGGATTGCTTATGGGAGCAGTAACTAACATGCGACCTGATCTGTTTCATGGTGTAATTGCCGATGTTCCATTTGTAGACGTTTTAAATTCTATGTTGGACCCAACACTTTCTGCAGTCGTTAGCGAGTATGAAGAATGGGGAAATCCAAATGAAGAGATCTACTTCAATTATATCCGCTCATATTCTCCATACGATAACGTAACCCGACAAGATTATCCGCCTATGCTTGTCTTGGCTGGATTTTATGATACTCGCGTGAATTTCTGGGAACCTGCCAAATGGGTGGCTAAACTTCGTGCAAATAAAACTGATGATAATCTACTTCTTTTACAAACTAATATGAATGCCGGTCATGGTGGATCTTCTGGCAGATATGATTATCTTAAAGAAATCGCATTAACTTATGCTTTTGTCTTAAATATACTAGGAATTAATAATTAATGGAGGAGCAATGAGAATAATTAATATATTTTTAGTTCTTACAATTATTGTATTTATTGGTTGTCAACAATTGGGAACTGAAATTCATCAAACTGGTGAATTACCATTATCGCTATCTTTACAACCTGCTATAGATAATGGGTTTGATGTTTCAGCGGTTAGAGTTACAATTACAAAAGATGTCTTTATTAGCAGTTTGTACTTAACAATTAATGAAAACACCAATACAGCATCCGGAACTTTCTACGAGCTTGAACCTGGTAATTATATCATCAGTGTAGAAGTTTTTGAAGGTGATGAAGTAATTGCAACAGGTACTGGAAGTGGAGAAGTTATCGCTGGAGAGACAACAACCGTTGAGATCGAACTTTTTATTGTTCCTTCGACCGGGAATTTAGAGATAATTGTTGATTGGGGAAATCTAATTCCTGATTTACCACTAAGAATACTATATATTGGGAATAGTATAACTTACTATAATGGTGGTATAGATCTTCATACAATGAATCTTGCAAACTCCATAGATTCAACTCTAGCAATTGTATGTGAAAATGTAACGAATGGAGGTTGGACATTAGAGCAGCATTACAACAGTCCAACTACAATTCAAGCAATTCAGAATGGTAATTGGGATCTTGTGGTCTTACAGGAAATGACTTCCAGACCAGTTGATGACCCTGAATTGTTTTATGAATACGCCACTCTTTTAGATTCGGTGATAACACAAACTGGAGCCGAGACAGCTTTTTTCTTCAGTTGGCCCTTTCAAAGTGTATTTGATGAGATGATCGAGCAACAATCTGCTGCTTACAACTATATTGGCAATGAACTTAATGCACCTGTAATTCCAGTTTCAAGAGCTTGGCAGTTATCAAGACAACAAAATTCTAGTTTAGAATTGTATATGGCAGATGGCAACCATCCAAATGTGCATGGTACCTATCTTGCCTGCTGTACTTTTTTTGCCTTTCTTTGGGATGATACTCCAATTGGAGCTTCTTACGTAAATGATCCTTTAATAACCGAAAGTGAAATGTTGTTCTTACAAACCATGGCGTGGGAAACTTACGATAATTACGGGCAGTAGAGAAAATTGAAAAACCTCTCAATAGTAAAATGAGAGATCAAAATCATTTATGATCAAATTTTGAATGAAAGAATTCAAGCTTTTTTTTAAATTACTTTTACTTCCCTTCCTAGATTAATATTTGTCAATTCAGAATATCCTTCAGCTAGTGAAATTACTATATCACCCAATATAACTGCAAATTCACTTTTGCAGTTTGAGCATACATATCTTTTACAACCTGGTAGAAAATTCATCCATAATTCTAGTGGGATACGATTAACTTCATCATTCTTACAATAAGGACATTGTTGATCTTGCATTGTTCCACCTTATACTACTTTATCTAAATATAATGCAATTTGAATATCAAATATTTTCATTTTATTATAGCTATGTAGTTGTGCATGATAATCCATTATAAGAAAATTACTGATACAAAATCAGATACCGGTTTAGTCACTGTGTGGCATAAGTGGGAGTAGTGTAGCTTATTTTCTACAGTCTACCTTTCCGAAATCTCTTACAAGGGTGAGCATGAAGATAGGTTTCGGAAAGTTGAAAAATACGATGAAGTTGGAGGACTTTCAATTCACAAAGACGGATCTTTGTGCTGCTAGAATCCAGCATAAGTCTGATATGTTAATTGCTATCTTTTAACTTCTATAAGATCTATAGCACATGAGTTTCTAATGCATTACTCTCTCCTACTTTCACTTGACATCAAAATATAACTATTAACTTTTGCTTTGCGCTTAAGTAAAGGATTCTAAAGCATTATTTAGAGCTATGATACTTTACCGATAGGGTATTTTTGGAAACGAAAATATCTCCCGTGTTTGGAAAGGCGAGATGGAAAAAATAGTAGCATCCTCTTGCCTTCAAAAAAGATATTTTTTGGAGGATTAATGAACAAAATCACAAAACTACTTATGTTGGGAACTCTCATCTTATTAACTTTTGCAAGCTGTGATGAAAATGTAAATGGGAATGATAATAATGCTCCAACCCCACCATCTTTTGCAGAAATATTTGACATTGAATTCACAATTCCAGATACAACAGAATTGGTTAATTATTCTTCAGAGCAAGTTGATTACGATGGTATAATGGTAACAGGTTATTCACTTGATCAATTCGTTAATATCGATTCTGTTAATACATTTATTGATGAAGAAGATCTTGATGGCAGAGAACTATTTGCCTTAGAGATAGTGTCAAATGATGAAGATGGAAACTGGTCTCCACGAGATAATGATTATTATGATCTGTCTTGGTCCAATTTTATAACAGGCTA
>JAVCCD010000272.1 GCA_030765665.1 Candidatus Tenebribacter mawsonii
GGATATGGCAGAGCAAAACATTTGGATGAGAACATTGATATCGAAATCGAAATTAAATCTGTAAATAGTCGCTTTTTAGACCTCCGCATCAAGCAGCCCTACTATCTGTCTTTTATGGAAACCAATATCTCAAAACAGATAAATAAAATGATAGTTCGTGGGAAAGTTGATGTTAATATAAACATTAATCTATTAGAAATACCAGACTTAGTTCTGAATGAAGAAATGGTTAAAGCTTATTGGAAGTTATATAATAAGGCTAAAGAATTAATAGATACAGAAGCATATCCTCCATTTGCAAAATTACTTTCGGAAAAGGATATCATAACATCGGCAAAAACAAAAATTGATGAAGGAAGTATGAGTAAGACCATTTTAATGGTTCTTAATAGAGCAATATCTGAACATCAAAAAATGGCATTAACAGAGGGTGAATCAATGAGAATGTATTGCTTAACCTCTTTATCATTAATGAGTTCTGCACTAAAAAAAATCGAAGAAGAATTTCCCAACTATAAGCTTGAGATCTATTCCAAATTAAAGAATAATGTAGAAGAATTATTAGGTGAATACATAAAAGAAGATGACCATAAAAAACTTTTACTTGAAACGGCGATTTATGTTGAAAAGGCTGATATCACAGAAGAGATCATAAGATTAAGTAATCATATTGATAAGTTTTCTGCTTTGTTGGAAGAAAAAACTGAACTAGGTAAGAAGTTGAATTTTGTACTTCAGGAAATGCACCGTGAGATAAATACGATTGGCTCTAAATTCAATTCTACAAAGGTCTTTGATGATATTATCCTCATTAAAGAGGAAATTGAAAAATGCCGGGAGATAATACAAAATGTCAGATAATGAACCAAAATTAAAATGGATTTCGTATCCATTCAAAGATTTCCCAATAAGCTCTGCCCTATTGATCGCCTTCTTGATCGTTATAAGTTTGCTGCTTTGGAAGATAACTGTAGTTAATTGGAGTATGCCGCTTTTCTTTTATCTGGGAATGGGATTATTCATTCTGAGTTTGATAACATATTTTATACCTACGACTTATGAACTTTATGAGAGTAAAATATTGATTCATTACTGGTTGATCAAAGCTGAACGACCCTATTCTCATTTCGGCTGCTATTATATCGATAAAAAAGGAATAATGTTAAGTACATTTAAAATACCCCGTAAACTTGATCCTTTCCGTGGACTTTCGTTACGTTTTTCTAAAACAAGAATTGAGAAAGAAGAACTTCTTAAAATACTTGAAAATAAGATAGGGAATAAAGTATAATTAAATGTATGATAAAAAGTTAACATATATAGTTAAGAAGATACTTGAAGATAGTCCGCATAATCATTTCAAAATAAAAGAAATAGCCAAAGCTGTTGGGATAAGAAAACATAAATACAAAGATTTGATTGATACTCTATTTAAATTATCAAAAGATAAAGAGATAAATCAAAAGAACCGTAAATATTTTGCGATAAAGGTAAAAAAATCCAAAAATATCATTGGTACATTTGATGCGACATCATTAGCAAGAAACAAATCCTTCGCATTTGTTAAAGCTGAACCTGATGATATTTTTATCTCTTCTGAAGATACTTTGAATGCTTACCACAATGATACAGTTGAAGTTGATGTTGAATATCAGCGAAATGGCAAGAAACATGGGATTATTACAAAAGTTGTAAAACGAGCTAATGACAAATTAATTGGCACATTACAAGAATATCATGGAAAACATTATATTATTCCTGATAATTCACGAATTCACACAAATTTTGAAGTTATTAACATTGCCACAGCATTAAGCGGAGAGAAAGTTGTATTAGCTGTAACAAATTGGGGTAGTAGGGATTATTATAAACTTCCTGCAGGTAATATCCTGGAAGTATTGGGGAAAGCTGGGAATCCTGATGTTGAGGTATTAAGCGTTATTAGGCAATATGATCTTCCATTGGACTTCCCACAGAACGTACTTAATGAACTCGATGGATTATCAGATGAGATCCACAGTGATGTAATCTCGAGTCGTAAAGATCTTCGTAATTTACTAACTTTTACAATAGACCCTTCTTCAGCAAAAGACTTTGATGATGCTATTTCTTTAATTAAAGATAAAAAAGGTTTTACTCTTTATGTTCATATCGCTGATGTAGCACATTATATTGGTTTAAAAAGTAAACTGTTTGAAGAAGCAACCAAGCGCGGAAATAGTTACTATTTTCCCAAGAAAGTAATACCAATGTTACCTGAGAAAATTTCTAACAAAATTTGCAGTTTACGTCCATTCGAAGATAAACTCACTTTAACAGTTCAAACCAGATATAATGATTATTTCAAACTCATTTCGCAAAGTGTATATGAAAGTGTGATCTGTTCAAATGCCAGATTTAACTATGAAGAGATAGATGATTTTTTTGACGATAAGAAAGAATTTGAGCCTGAAATCACAGAAACTCTTAAACTCATGCGCAAATTATCAACTGTGCTTACCCAAAATAGAGTTAAGTGTGGCTATCTTAGGCTTAATATTCCTGAAACAATTTTCATTTTTGATGATGAGGGACATGTTATTGATCTTGAACGCAGTAAAGAAACAGATTCACACAAAATGATAGAAAATTTCATGTTGGTTGCAAATGAGTTCATTGCCAAAGAACTTTCGAATGGAAAAACAATTTATAGAAATCACGAAAAGCCGGATACAGAGAGGTTATTGAAACTCAAAGAAGAAGTTACAAGTTATAATTTGAATATGGATATGCAGCAAAACTATAGTTTTTTACTTCAAGATTTACTTAACCAGCTTCCTGATGCAAATTATCATCGGGTTTTTGACCGCAAGATCCTGCGTAGTATGAAGAAAGCTAAATATTCAGTAGAAAATTTGGGTCATTTTGGGTTAGCAATGAAGTTTTATACGCACTTCACCTCACCTATTCGTAGAATTTCTGATCTGATTATTCATCACCAGATAAAGAATAAGTTGAATTCCAAGCAAACACCTTTTTCTTCTTCGCATTTGTTTCAACTTGCAAAATCAGCTACCGAAAGAGAGGTGATAGCCGATGAATCTGAAAGAGAAGTTGATCTAAAAAATAAAACAATTTTCATGAAAAAGAAAGTTGGTGAAGAATTTGATGCTATTATCATTGCTGTTCGTAATAACTCATTAATTATAGAATTGGATAAATATCCGGTAACCGGCATTATAAGTATCTCCTCTTTAAAAGATGATCATTATGAATACTTTCCACAACTTAGTCGTATAATTGGAAGGAGAACGGGTAAAACATATAAATTGGCAGACCTCTTAAAAGTTCTTTTAAGTAGTGTGGATAATGAAATTAATTTTAAAATGTTATAATAAATCAATAAAAATTATATTGTAGGGATAATAAATGTTTATTTATCGAGTATTAACATCTCTTCTTGCCGGCTTAAGTTATCCAATTCTCAAAATTCGGATGAAAAACAAACGAGGTAAACAAAGACTTGGAATTCTTAAAAATGGATTTGAGAAATGTGTTTGGACACATGCAGCTTCAGTTGGTGAAGTGAATGCAGTAACACCGCTGATAAATCAACTGCTACAGAAATATTCAGATAAAGATTTTATAATGACAACAATGACTTCAACCGGATTGGAAGCTGCTAAAAAGATCAGCCCTAAACTTGTTGTAAGCATATTCCCCATTGATGTAGCATTTATCCAAGAAAGATTTATTAACAAAATAAATCCTGATTTAATAATTTTAGTAGAAACAGAATTATGGCCAAATATGTTACATGTTGCAAAAAAGAGAAATATCCCTGTAATAATGGTTAATGCTCGTCTCTCTGATAAATCATTTCCGAGATATAGGAACTTGAGACTTTTTTGGAAACCTGTTTGGAAAGCCATCAGTGCTGTTAATGCACAATCAGAAAAAGATGAGAGAAGATTCTTAGGACTAAAATTCAAAAACGTGATTAATGCACATAATCTCAAATTCTGCCTTGATCTTCCTGAATTCAATAAAACAACCTTAAGAAAAGAATTAGGCTATTCTGATGACGATTTTATCATAGTTTGGGGAAGTAGTCGTCCAGGAGAAGAAAAGCTCTTTAAGGAAGTTTTTATCAGCCGTAAAGAGAAAATAAATAACCTGAAGGTTGTCATTGTTCCAAGACATCTTCACAGAATCCCACAAGTTAGTGAAATATTTAAAGATTTTGATTATAAACTTTATTCTAAATTAAAAGAACCTGGTGAGATACTTATTGTGGATGAAATGGGAATTCTTAATATGATCTATGCTCTTTCTGATATTGCTATCGTTGGCGGCAGTTTTTATAATTTTGGTGGACATAATCC
>JAVCCD010000308.1 GCA_030765665.1 Candidatus Tenebribacter mawsonii
TACTTTTTGGTAATACACACTGCTTCGATTTACACTCAATAATTCACATTGCCGACTGATTGATAAGGTCTCATTATCACATTCTACAAGTCCGGTTCTTTCCCGAAGATTTGTTTGTACTTTTTTCACAAAAACTCCTTCTCCACCTTATACAACTGTCCGAATTTTGGGGAGCATTATAATATGTCCACCTTCATCCTCTGTCGCATGAAATCGTGTGACCTTCTTAAAAAAGAGTAGACCCATTACTAGATGAGTAAGCTCGTGTTCAAAAGTTGAAAAAAAATGATTGCGTTTGAACCCTGCGAACCAAAGAACTAAGAAGAATCCAAAACCTATTAGAAAGAATTTTACTGATTGCTGGTTAATTGTGATCTCTTTTGCTACATCAAAAAGTGCAAGAGCATAACCAATAGCCAGAAAAACCGATAAAATAAGAATAATTGTTTTAAAAATTTTCACGAAACCTCCACTTTATTTATCTATTTTAGTAACATAATTTTTTGTTGAATCTCAGTTTTACCAAGTTTTAATCTAACAAAATAGATCCCGGATGAAACACTTACATTGTTTTCATCAGCTCCATCCCAGACAATATTATTAACTGCCGATCCACAATTTACAATTCCTAATCTTTTCACTTTTTGACCTTTCAAATTGTAGATCATCATCTCTATATTTTCTGTGTTCTGTGCATCAAGATTAAATGAAATCGTTGTAGAAGGATTGAATGGATTTGGATAATTTGATAGTTGAATCTTTTGTCTATTTAAGGCATCATCTACGGAAACATCAAAGTCTGCAACTACTGAGATAGATATATCGTCATTAGCTGGGATGTTAAATGTAACATAACAAACTGCAAATTCACCCGAGTTATCAACTTGAGTAAGAGAACCATTATAAACAAGATATTCTTCTGCATTCGGAGGCATGATAAAACGCAACTTTGCCTCATTAAAACTTAAACTCTGGTAGTTTTCTACAAAACAATATAGACTGTCCGCTTCGCCACTATTCTCAGGTATAAAACTTGTGGAGAGCAGCTCACCATTATTGCCAGCATAAACTGTGTTATTTGGTTCAAGCTGGTTATTGTTCACATTAATCACACGGTAAGCTCTGTTCCCATCACAAACACATTTAGTAGAGAGATTGTAGGGTGGAGAGGTGATACTGCCGTTATTGGAGTGCACATGTCCATACAGTGCCATCTCTAATTCCATTTGCTCAAGATCGATCTGTTCCGAAAAATCGTAGTGATAGAAGATCACCTGAGACTCGCTGCCAGTTGCATGGAGCAGATCATTTTCAAGCCACTGCATTTGAAGCTCGGTAAAACTCTGATCACCATAAATATCAGGCATATAATTGTCGTAATTTAAATAAGCTTCCATTCCGATATAGTGGATAGGTCCGTAATCGAAACTGTAATTCTGAGTATAGTAAGGCTCATTTGCAGGAGGGTCTACTAGCCAGCTCCAGCCGAAGAAATTCCACCAGTTATTCCTTGCTGTTCCCTGAGGAGGAGGAGAACTGATCCAACCACCCACGTCGTGATTCCCAGAAGTTAAATAGAGCGGAACCTTCAACTCTTCTAAAAGCTTTTGAGTTCTTGTAAAAACCCTGCGGTTCTCAAATTCTTCCATCTCACCCTCATTGACCAGATCACCTGTTAGCACTACGAATTCGGGATCAATCAGATTAATATCTTTTATTACTTCCCGCATATCTTCCATCTCAGTAGAATCGGTTATAGATAAGGGATCGGGATAAAAGAGATGGTTAGGGAGATGGGTGTCTGTAATATGAATAAATGAGTAATTTGATCTGATCTCAGGAATGATCTGTACTGCATTTCTGGTAGTATCAGCTATTATTCCCGTAGCATTAACCACCAGATCGTAAAGTTCAAATATCTCTGGCTCTGGAGTTGAAACATTGAGTTGCCATCTCTCTAAGGCAGGATCAAAATAGGTGCTGACAATATCGAGTGAGATCACTTTATTCTGATGAATTAGTTTTGCTGTCCAATTCTCGGTTGTCTCATCAGCTATGCAGTCAATTGTAAATTCTTCATCAGGTACTGTGATCTGGGGAATTGTATGAATAGGTCTCTGAATTACTGTGAGTGTATCACCGATTGGGATAGTTTCTAGTTGGAGAGTTATTTCCTCAATTGAGAAATATTCCACTGAAGTATTATCGATCAGAAACTCAGAGAATTCCAGATGAGTGTTACCACTTTCCACACCTGTGAAACCTAATTTTAAAAGAGTTTGAATTTGAGCAAAAGAGAAATCCCCTGTAAAACTTACTGAAATCGATCCGGCCGCAGGTTGTTCCACCAGGATCGTTCCACCTGAAGAAAGAGTTTCTGTCAGATCATAACCAGAATATTCAATAATGTTTTCATTATAATTCAAATCAAATTGATAAGACTGGGTTTGTTGTTGTTCTCCCAGAAAAGCCAGCTGGATTGGAATATCAAATTCCAATGGTGTTAAAATATATTGTTGTTCAATGGAAATTACATAACTCTCTGGTGCAGATTGAATACTTTCCAGATTAGTGCAATTTAGTTTGAATTCACCCCACTCAAATGATAAGATGCCTGTTATACTGGCAAAAGGATAGTCCATAACAAGTGGAAAACCATATTCCTGTAGATTGAAAAATCCAATTCCTATATAGCAACTTTCACCACCATCACTGACCTTCCATTCGCCGTATTCATCATAGGTTTGAGTTACAACAACATCAGATATCTCAACTAGAACGCTTTCTAAACTTTCCTGTGAATCAGCATTTTGGGTAGTTGTAATAACAGGCTCGGGAAGCTGGTTTGCTGAACTGATAATATTGCAATATTCTAAATCTGTAAGCTCAGTGAAACCGTAGTATTCATAAACTTCCGCTTCGAGGATAACACTGTCTCCCACTGCTACATTCTGATTATCGTCATAGACGTAGATTCCTTGCCAGTCCCCACCATTTGACGATGTAATGAAGAACCTTCCGTTATTAAAATCTGTTCCATGCACGATCCCACCGGTAGTTACAATTTGTCCCGAATATAGAGAGGGATATGTTCCATCAGTTCCCTGATCTGTTGTATATTGAATATCATAAATACTTAAACTATAAAGAGCATTTAGGCTGATTATAATTATAATAAAGATGAGACTTTTCATATTATCTCCTAACCGAATAAAATTAACTTTATTCATAGTCCAGAAAACAGAAAACAATTATTAGGTAAAGAGAAATATCTGTTTGAATTAAGAAATAACTTGCAATATAATAAATTAGATTATTATATTACTACAATA
>JAVCCD010000117.1 GCA_030765665.1 Candidatus Tenebribacter mawsonii
ACGCAGATCATTATCACCTCACCCCGCCCTTTTCCTGCGAGGAGAGAAAGCAAAATAAAATGTGAATATTAAGATTTAACTTTCCGAATCTTAGATGAAAGAAATTCTTTGTGGGAAGCTTCGGAAAAGAAAGTGAGCCATTGAGCTTTAATCATTTGACAATGAATTCTACCTTTTGCAAAAGTACTTCAAGGAAATAATAATGTTAAATGAAAATATTAGATTGTTGAAAAAAAGTTTTAGATACAGTCGATTATTTAACGCAATTAAGGTTTATATTTCATATTACATATCATTGCTAATTAAAAGTGCTGTTTATTGGGGCTCACCGCCTGTAGTAATGATAGAACCAACCAATATTTGTAATTTGCAATGTCCGCTTTGTCCTTCCGGTAATGGAACTTTAAAAAGAGCAAAAGGATATATGGATTTGGATGTTTTTAAGAAGATCATTGATGATATAGAAAAAACTGCTTTCATGGTTGTGCTTTGGAATCAGGGTGAACCATATTTGAATAAAGATTTCTCCAAAATGGTCAAGTATGCTTCAGATAGAGGATTGTTTACACTTGTTTCTACAAATGGGAATATTGATTACGAGGCTGAAGAAATTGTAAAATCAGGATTAGATTCGATGATAGTTTCTTTGGATGGCACAACGCAGGAAACTTATAATAAATATAGAGTTAATGGGAAATTGAATACAGTAATTAAAGGTGTTAGAGAGATCGTTGCAGCCAAAAAAAAATTAAAAAGATCAAATCCGTTACTTCGTTGGCAATTCTTAGTAATGAAACATAATGAGCACGAAATAGAAGAAATAAAGTTATTAGCTAAAGAACTTGAAGTTGATAATCTTGAGTTAAAGAGTATTCAAATATATTCCAAAGAAGATATTGAGAAATATCTTCCAACAAATCCAAAATATAGAAGATATAAAGTTAGTGGTGATAATTTCGAATTGAAATTTGGTATTAAAAACCGCTGCCGTCGTATTTGGACAAATGCTGTAATTAACTGGGATGGGGAAGTAGCGATCTGCTGTTTTGATAAAGATGGGATCTTCAAAGTTGGGAATGTAAAAACAACAAGATTAAATCAATTATGGAAAAATGATAATATTACTAAAATCAGAAATCAAATATTAACAAATAGAAGCGAAATAAATATCTGTAAGAATTGTCTTGAAGGTGTGAAGATCAGGATTGAGGAAGCAAAAGTTTGATTTCTTTTGTGAATAAGTAAACTTAGTTGCTTAATTTATCTCTCTTTTTACTTTTTATTATGTAAAACAATCCAATCAACGCTGGCAGTAAAACATTAAATATAAACACAGTTAATGATACAGTTATTGCTGTTTCTGAAGAAATTTCATATTTAGCCAATATTTCAATCGCAAATTTTTCTCTTAAACCCAATCCTGCATAAGTTATAGGAATCAAGTTTGAGAATAAGATAAGTGGAATTGAAACTACAGCTGAGAAGAAGTGAAAACTAATGAAATTGTTTAATAAAATAAAATATTGAAAAATCGTAATGAACATATACAATATTTGCATAAAGAAAATCCTGGGAATTATCTTCCTGTATTGCTTAAAATATATTGTTAGATTTTTTTTTCTATCGAAATGCTTAAGAAGATAAATAATAAATGGTAGGAAGATAATAAAGATAAAGGCGATAATTGTAGGTAATACGAATTGTTTTCTAAAATAGAAGATTGCTGCAAAACTAGCAAATAAAAGGTTCATCCAGATCTGAAAGAATTTTTCAACTCCCACAGACATGAATGATAATTTTTTTTCATTCTTAACATAATACATTTTTCCTACAACTGCATGCCCTCCTGGAATTAGGAATCTTAGTGCGTGCCCTATCATGTGAGAACTGAATATCTCGGATTTTTTTGGTTTGTATTCAGGGTTGATCTTAAGATAGGATCCCCAATTAAGGTATTCAATAAATATTTTAATCCCAGCAGTTATCACAATTAAAAAAATATAAAATAATTTTAGATCTATGAAAGAAAGATAAAGCTGATGGAAGTTGATTTTTCTAAAAATGAAATACAATATTATTGAAGTGATTATCATCTTTATAAAGTAAAAATATCGATTTTTAATTAATTTTTCCATTCCCAATTTCCTGCTAATCCTAAGATTGAGTAATAAATTAAATAATACGGATAGATGACAATGAAAATTATATCTATAAGTGCAAATTTAAATTTATGCTTTATGATATTTGCGATCCAGAATAAAATTCCACCGAGTATATAACTTAAGAAACTCTGCCATTCCTGAACAATAAATATCTTATAGGGAAGATACAAATAGAATAAAAATATTAAGATGGAAAAAAATTGAAATAGGTGTGATGACATTCCAAATTTGCCATATTTTCTTTTACCTCTGTGATGAGAATTTGATGAATTTACAACGGTAGAAACGAGAACTTCAGGATTATATCTAATCTCCCAAGAAGTATCCTTTATTAGATTTAATAGCTGTTTATCATCTCCTGCAATGTTATGTTTAAACTTCTCATATCCAGCAACTTCAATAAACGCATTTTTTCTCACAGCCATGTTTCCACCAGCAGCACTAAAAGGGAATCCTAAACCGATCGTGCTTGCATAGATTGCAGAAGATATGTGATTGCAAAAACGTTGGAAACTACTAGCATTTGTAACTTCGTAACTACCTACAACAAATCCCGTTTTCACAGAAAAATAACGGTTGTAAGATCTTATCCAATTTGCTTTTGGAAAACAATCTGCATCTGTAAAAAGTAGGATTTCAAATTTCGCATTTTCTATTGCAAGCTTAAGTGCTGCCTTCTTCCCTAAATATTCTTCACTCTTATTTTTTATGTGGAAGTAATTTGCATTTACATGTAAATCACAAAAGGCTTTAATCAAATTTAATGAGTTGTCGGTTGAAGCGTCATCAACAATTATTATCTCGAATTGTTTAATCGGATAGTTCAAATTTTCTAATGAATTAAACAACTTTGGAAGATTTTGCTCTTCATTTCTACAAGCAATAATTATTGAATAATTCAGATCATGAGCTTCATGTACTTTCCAGTTACGTAAAATTCCCATTCCTAAGATAATAAGAAAAACCGAAAAAATGAATATAAACGGATCCATATTAATATGATGCCTGGTAACTTATACTCAACTGATGCTCAATATCGTTTTCATCAATTTTAGAAACTGAATGCCCAAGTAAAATCTTATGATGAGTTAGAGGTTGCCATTTGATAACTGTTTTCACTTCAATCTTTTCGGTTATTTCACCCTCAAGCCAATCTGCTGTATCATCCGGTCTGGATTCATAATTTATACTGAATTCCTTTCCAAGGCTACCTTGTTTTGTATATGAACTATGAATATTAGCAGCTAAGCGTTTGAAAAATTTGTAGTTAAGTTCTCCAGATAATTGGATTAAATTACTTCCATCTGGAAAACCAAGTCCAATCCCATCGTGAGAATATTTGTTATGAAGAATTTTATGAGTATACATCCATGGACGAACTGCAGTGAATTCTATTGTGAATCTGGATTTGTTGTTAGAATTTAACTGATATGAATTACCAACTTGAATTGCATATTTGTTTCCCCACCAATCTGTGAATATTTTACTTCTGCTTAATTCATCTAAAACTAAATTTACATAAAAAATATTTTTTGAAAATGGTTCAAAGTTCATGCCTCCAAATACCAATACATTATCTCTATCTTGTAAATTATGCTCAGTAGCACGTAAGAAAGTTTGGGGAAGTAAATAACTCGGATCGATACTTCTCCCACCGTAAATAACTTCTTCTCCAGCAAAAAAATGTAGTTGAGTTGTTGGTCTCCAATCCAATTTTTTTACAACAATATATTTATCGTTATAATCTTTGTAAATTGGTTCACCTAGGTTATCTACGTTTGTACTATCGGGAATTAGTGTTCCATGCAACAAAGAAATCGAGAATTTTCTAAAATCAAGCTTTCCACTAAAATATCCATAATCATTACATGCATCATTTAATATAATACTTCCACCAATGTTATTTCCAATAATATATTTTCCTCTTCCTACGGTAAGCAAAACAAAATCCTTTTTATATACTATTTTTCCACTAACATTATCTACAGATGTTTGAGCATTTTCATTAGGCTGCTGTGACCAACTATCTAAAATTGGAGAAGTCTTAAAAAAAACTTCGTCACCTTCAAAATGCCCTGTCCACCAGTAACTATCAATAAAAAGAGTGTTATTGATATTTGCAAATAATTTGGTTCCGTAATATACATAGGAATACTTATTTTTTTGGGTAGAGTTTGAAAAATAATCAGCACCTGTGAATAAATTAAAAAATAAATTTGAATTTGCAGGTAAATAATCGTTACGAATATTTTGTAATAACTGATTGTTCACAAAATTGTTGTGTGTATGTATTTGCAGAAATTGTGAAGGAACTTTTTCGTTGGAAAAAAAGTTTATCACCGCACTCTTAAAATTGGAGAGCGATGAAGTAGCAAGTTTAGAGCGTGTATAATTTGCTGGTTTTATTTTGGGTTCTAAGTAATCAAAATCACTAAAAGTTTCTTCTAATAAAGAGAAATGATTTTGAGATTTAATCTGAACGGTATTCCAATCAATCTCAGAAGCGAAGATATTAGTACAATATACAATAACAATAAATAAAAAGATTTTTTTCATTTAGACCTCAAATTAATTTAACTAATCATTTAATCTAAAAAAAGATAATAGGTGTCAAGAAAAAGGTGATGTGAGCTATATTAACCCAATTTATTGGACAAAACATTAAAATTTATTGCAATAATGACTTGACTTAACTTAATTAAAAAAATCCTTTTACAAAAAAAAATGAGGTGACACATGGATCTTAAAGAACTAAATTATTATTATAATAAATTCAAATTCGGTGAAGACAACTTCCATGAATTGATGAAAAAAAAGGTAAACGAGATCTTGCTGATATCCACTTTTTATGATGCATACATTTTTGAACAAGATGGAAGACTGTCGGAGCAAATTCATGGTGAATACATGCAACTTAACTTGAGTACAGCCCCCCGAATCACAAGTGTTCCAACAGGGATACAGGCTCTTGAACTTCTTAAAACAAAAAGGTTTGATCTTGTTATTACTATGATGCGAATTGGTGAGATAAGTCCATTCAAACTTAGTAAGAAGATAAAAAAAGATTTTAAAGATCTTCCAATATTACTTCTACTTAATGTCTCAAATGATGTTGGACTTATTGATAAAGAAAGTGATGAAATGAAGTATATTGATAATGTTTTCAGTTGGAATGGTGATAGTAAAATATTTCTAACAATGATTAAATATGTGGAAGATAAATGGAATGTTAAAAATGATACTGAGAAAGGACATGTAAGAGTTGTTTTATTAGTTGAAGATTCAATTCATTATTATTCAATGTTTCACCCATTGCTATATTCTGAGATCCTCAAACAAACTCAACGGCTAATTAGCGAGGAACTTAATGATATTAATAAGCGTTATAGAATGCGAGGACGACCAAAAGTGTTGCTTTGTCACTCTTTTGAAGAAGCCATAGAAACTTACGAGCAATATAAGGAATACGTGATTGCAATAATTTCTGATATCCGTTATAATTATCGTGGAAAAATTCATCCAAAAGCGGGTATTAAACTTATAAGACATATGCAAATGCATAATGTGGAATGTCCAATATTACTACAATCATCCGAATTAGAAAATGAGAAAGATGCTTTAGAACTTGGCGTCAGCTTCCTTAATAAGAATTCTAAAACACTTCTTCATGATCTACAAAAATTTATCTTAGGAAATTTAGGATTTGGAGACTTCATATTCAGGGATAAAGATGGGAATGAATTTGATAGAGCAAGTTCATTAGAAATTTTCGGTGAGAAATTAAAAACTATTACTGATGAATCATTAACATTTCACAGTACTCACAATCATTTTTCCGCTTGGTTAACAGCACATAGCGAGTTTCTTTTTTCTAAACGTTTAAAGAATCTAAATGTTGAGGATTTTGAAAATATTAATGAATTAAGAGAAACCTTAATAGATATATTTAAAGAAGTAAAGCATGTTAGAACTCGTGGTAAAATCCTTAAATTCGATAAAAATGCACTGAATATTGAAGAAGGAATAATTAGACTTGCAGATGGATCTTTTGGTGGAAAAGCTAGAGGATTAGCTTTTTTGAATTCTCTATTTGCTTCGATGGATATCGAGCAGAAAATTAACGATGTTAGTATTAAGATTCCTAAAACTTTTGTAATAGGAACAAGTGAATATGATAAATTCTTAGAGAATAATAATTTAGGCTCTTGGCTAGTAGAGAAGGATGATCAAAAGATTAAAGAAGTTTTTATTAGCGGAAATATCTCCATGGAATTAAATAATATTTTAGCTGAATTTATCGAAGAAGTAAATTATCCTATTGCTGTTCGTTCTTCTGGTTTATTAGAAGATTCACAATCACAACCATTTGCAGGGATATATGACACCTTCATGCTTCCAAATAATGACAAAGATGATGAGATCCGCTTAATGCAAATTAAAAATGCAATCAAATTAGTTTTTGCCTCAGTTTATTTAAAAACGGCAAGAAATTATCTGGAAAGTATAAACTATAAACTCGAAGAAGAAAAAATGGCTGTGATAATACAAGAGTGTGTTGGTGAAGAATTTAATGGTTTCTATTATCCACATTTTTCTGGTGTTGGGCAATCTTACAATTATTATCCAACTTCATATTTAAAAAATAGTGATGGAATTGTATCTTTAGCGGCAGGATTAGGGAAATCGATCGTTGAAGGTGGCAGAGCATTTCGTTTTTCACCAAAATATCCAAAAATGGAACTCCTTTCTCAAGATGAATTGTTAGGGGAATCACAGAAAGACCTCTATGCTCTTGATGTTAACAATAAAGATTTTTGTGTTACAGACTATGAAAACGGAGCAATTACTAAGTTAAAAGTAAGAAATGTTGTAAAACATAAAGCTTTAGATCATTTAATCTCAACTTGGGATTTTGAAAACAACAGATTGGTTGATGGGGCTGATGTGAAAGGACCTAAGGTTGTAACATTTGCGGATATTATAAAGAACAATTATTTCCCTCTTGCCGAGATTTGCGAAGATATTCTTGAGATTGGTGAAAATGCAATTGGTGTACCCATAGAAATAGAATTTGCAGTTAATTTGAAAAGTGATTTAAAAAAGGGAATCAAGCCAACTTTCTATGTGCTTCAAATCAGACCACTAACAATTAATACAGATGAGATTTATATTGATTCTGATAATCTTGATATGAAACAACTGTTTTTATATACTTCAAGTGGAATGGGTAATGGTGTAATTTCAAATATCAATGATGTAATTTTTATAGACCCAGATAATTTTGATAGATTAGAAACATTTCAAATGAAAGAAGAAATAGATTATCTTAATAAAAAAATGAAAGATCTGAATCGACAGTACATACTGATCGGTCCCGGAAGATGGGGCTCTCGCGATAGATTCTTAGGTGTTCCAGTTCAATGGCATGAGATCAATAAGGCTAAAATAATTGTTGAAACAGGAATGAAAGATTTTATTGTAGATGCATCACAGGGAACTCACTTTTTCCACAACCTAATCTCAATGAACACAGGATATTTCACTGTTCCATATGATTCTAAAACTGATTTCATTGATTGGGAGTGGCTAAAGAAACAACCGATAGAAGAAAAAACAAAACATTTTATACATATTCAAACTGATGATCCAAATGTGATTAAGATGGATGGAAGAAACGGGATTTCCTTTATTTATAAAAATTAACTTCATGTGGAGCAATAGTGAAATTAGAAGAATTAAATAAATATTATAATAAATTCAAATTCGGTGAAGATATCTTTCATCACTTGATGCAGAAACAGATCAAAGAAATCCTGCTGATCTCAAGTATTTTTGATGCATATGTTTTAGAACAGGACAGCAGACTTTCCGAACAAGTTTATGGTGAGTACAAACAATTGAACTTAATGATGGCTCCACGTATAACAACAATTTCTTTTACAGATGATATAGATTCAGCATTAAATGAAAAGAAGTATGATGCTGTGATTATTATGATGCGTGTTGGAGTAGAAACTCCAGGTATGTTGAGTAAAAAAATCAGAAAATTTGATACAAATCTACCTATTCTACTTTTACTAAATAAGATATCATACATTGGACTCATTGAACAAAAACCGGAGATATTGCTACCATTCAATGAAGTTTTTATTTGGAACGGAGATTCCAAATTATTTGTTGCAATGATCAAATTGATGGAAGATTTGTTGAATGTAGAGAATGATACGATTGTGGGAGATATTAGGATAATTCTTTTTATAGAAAGTTCTATCGATTATTATTCAACCTTCCTTCCACTTATGTATTCCGTAAAAATGCAACTAACTCAGGAATTGATTGATACTGAAGTAGATATTATTAATAAAAAATTAAAAATGCGCGCAAGTCCAAAGATTATGATGGCTCATAATTATGAAGAAGCTATTTCAATCTATAATAGATACAAAGATAATATTCTTAGTGTTATTTCAAATGCAAATTTAAAAGTTAATGGTAAATTTGACGTTCATGGTGGATTAAAACTTATGCAGAGGATTCGAAAAGAGAATCCAGTAATGCCAATGATGTTACAATCTGCTGATGAGGACAATGTTAATGAAGCAAAAAAGATCAAAGCAGAGTTTTTATATAAATATTCAGATTCTTTGTTCCATGATCTTAAGGAATTTATTAAAAGCAATTTGGGATTTAGTGAATTTGTCTTTCGCGATTCAAAAGGTAATGAACTAGCCAGAGCAAGAACATTGTATCATTTAGAAAAAACCTTGGAGAAAATTCCAGAAGAATCAATAATTTATCATATTAATAAAAATCAATTTTCAGCTTGGTTGATGGCACATAGCGAGATAGGAATCGCAAAAATACTTAAGGACATAACTGCTGATGAATTTAACTCTACCGAAGAGATTCGCCAATATTTATTAACAACGATCAGGAATGTAAGGTTACAACAAAATCGCGGGAAAGTAATAAAATTCAATCCTACCATCTTTACAGAAGAAGATAAAATAATTCAGTTGGCAAATGGCTCATTAGGTGGAAAGGGAAGAGGTTTAGCATTTTTGAATGCTCTTCTTGTTTCATTGGATCTAGATAAAGAAATTGAAAATGCGAATATTAAGTTACCTAAAACTGCAATTATTGGAACAAACGAATTCGATAAGTTCATTGAGAATAATAGAATTATTTCCAGTGAATTGATCCATGAAAATGATCAAAGTATAAATGAATATTTCCTTAGAGGAAAACTAAGCTCAGAACTTATTGCAAAGTTAGAAATACTTTTACACAATGTGAAAGTGCCTTTGGCAATTAGATCTTCAGGATTACTGGAAGATTCTCAATCACAACCTTTTGCGGGTATATATCAAACGTTTATGTTGCCAAATAATAATCCTGATGACAGCATCCGATTAGAACAACTTTGTAATGCGGTTAAACTTGTATTAGCTTCACCATTTTTAGGGGATGCCAGGAAATATATTGAAAGCATAAATTTTAAGATAGAAGAAGAAAAAATGGCAGTTATTATTCAGGAAGTTGTTGGCTCAAAAGATAAAGAAAACCTTTTTTATCCACACTTAGCGGGAGCAGCTCAATCATATAACTTCTATCCCCCTAAAGATATGTCACATGAAGATGGTATTGTGGCATTAGCTGCTGGTTTAGGCAAAGCCGTTGTTGATGGAGAAAGGGCATTTCGTTATTGTCCTAAGTATCCAAGAGTAAATTTGCTTGAGCCTGTTGGAATTGTTGAGAATAATCAAAGAGATTTTTACGGAATCGATCTATCTAATGAAAGTGAACAAAATGTTAGTAGTGAAGATAATTTTGTAGTTAAAAAAAAGATAAGAACTTCTCACAAAGAAGGTGTATTTAAAGAAATTACATCAGTTTGGGATTACGAAAGATTCCAGTTTCTTGATGGTTCATATATTCGTGGGCCTAGAATGCTAACTTACAGAAATCTTATTTACTATAATCACTTTCCTCTTTCTGATATTTTATTACGAGTTTTAGAAATTGGACAAATTGCCAGTGGAGTTCCAGTAGAAATTGAATTTGCAATAAATCTAGAAGATACTAATAATCAAAAAATGGCAACTTTCTACTTACTGCAAATCAGACCTCTTTCCGTTAACAAAGAGAATATAAATATAAAATTAGATAAAGTTGAACGCAATGAATTGATGTTATCTACAACAAGAGCTATGGGAAATGGGAAAATTGATAATATTAAAGATATTGTATTCATTGATCCTGAAAAGTTTGATAATACACAAACTTTAGATATTGTTGCGGAAATTGAAAAAATTAATAATTATCTCGATAAGAATGATAGAGAGTATATTCTGCTTGGACCCGGAAGATGGGGAACAAGTGATAGGTTTCTTGGCGTTCCTGTCCGATGGGCACAAATAAATAAAGCAAAAATTATTGTTGAGGCAAGTCAGGAAAATTTTACAGTTGAGGCTTCGCAAGGTAGTCACTTTTTCCATAATTTGGTTGCAATGAATGTTGGATATTTCACGGTTTCTCATTCTTCAGACTCTGACTTTATTGATTGGGAATGGCTTAAAAAGTTACCTGTAAATAGTGCTGGTAAATATGCTGTACACGTCGAGTTACAAGATCCGGTCGTTATTCAAATTGATGGGAGAAAAGGGATTGCAATAATTTCAAAAGGCTCAAATTGAATTAATATAAATTAATAGATAGAATTTCTTGACATTTAAAATTGTTTTTTGAGTTTGTTGACGCTGTAAAATATAGTTGCTATAAAATAAAGAAAAAGGAGAGAAGTATTATGACAATGAAAGAATTTTTGAATGATATTAAAGCAAAAAATCCTAATCAACCTGAATTTATGCAAGCAGTAGAAGAGGTTGTAGAGACAATTTGGGATGTTTATGAATCAAATCCAAAATATGTTGAAGCAAATGTTTTAGAAAGGATCATTGAACCGGAAAGAGCAATCTTATTTCGTGTACCATGGGTAAAAGACAACGGTGAAGTTAAAGTTAACCGCGGTTACCGTGTTGAATTTAACAGTGCGATTGGTCCTTACAAAGGCGGATTACGTTTTCATCCAAGTGTAAACCTTAGTATTCTTAAATTCCTCGGATTTGAGCAGGTATTCAAAAATAGCCTTACTACTCTCCCAATGGGTGGTGGAAAAGGTGGTTCTGATTTTGATCCAAAAGGAAAAACTGATTCTGAAGTAATGCGTTTCTGCCAAAGTTTCATGAGCGAACTATTCCGTCATATTGGTGCAAATACAGACGTACCAGCCGGTGATATTGGCGTTGGTGGAAGAGAGATAGGTTTCATGTTCGGTCAGTACAAAAAACTTCGTAATGAGTTTGTTGGTGTTCTTACTGGTAAAGGACGTAACTGGGGTGGAAGTCTGATCAGACCGGAAGCTACTGGTTACGGACAAGTATATTTTGCAAAAGAAATGCTGAAGACCAAAGGTGATTCTTTTGAAGGCAAAACAGTAACAGTATCTGGTTCTGGAAACGTTGCTCAGTATGCTACACAGAAGGTTATTGAGTTTGGTGGAAAAGTTGTAACAATGTCAGATTCAAGCGGATTCGTCTATGATCCTAGCGGAATTACAAATGAGAAGCTTGAATATGTAATGGATCTTAAAAACGTGAAACGTGGAAGAATTAAAGAGTATGCTGATGAATTTGGTGTAGAATACTTTGAGGGAAAGAGACCTTGGGGAATCAAATGCGATATTGCACTTCCAAGTGCAACACAAAATGAGGTCAATGGTGACGAAGCAAAAATGTTAATTGATAACGGTTGTATTTGTGTTTCTGAAGGTGCAAATATGCCTTCAACTCCAGAAGCTATTGAAGTTTACCTTAAAACTAAAATACTTTATGGTCCTGGTAAAGCAGCAAATGCAGGTGGAGTTGCTACATCTGGTCTTGAAATGTCTCAGAATAGTCTTCGTTTTAGCTGGACAAGAGAAGAAGTTGATGAAAAACTTCATAGAATTATGAAAGATATTCATGAACAATGCGTTAAATATGGAAAAGAAGGTGATTTTGTAAATTATGTTAAAGGTGCAAATATAGCTGGATTTATCAAAGTCGCTGATTCAATGTTAGATCACGGAATAGTTTAATAATTATAAATAGAAGTTAGCCCCCGAATTTCGGGGGCTTTTTTTGTGACTTAATAACAAAAGAGTGTTGTTCAATTTACGAAAATATCGACGTTTATATTCTGCATAAATGTAAACATTATAAATAGTTGTCAGTATTAATTATAAAATATATCACAAAGATTGACAATAAAAAAAACGATTTTTTTTTGACGACATAATCAATAAAAAAAACGGAGGATGTGATGGATAAGCAAAAATTTATCGATCAAGTTGCAGCAAAGAATCCTGCACAGCCAGAATTTCTTCAAGCTGTTAGGGAAGTTGTCGATTCAGTATGGGATGTTTATATGGCAAATCCCAAATTTAAAGAAGCCAAAATAATGGACAGAATCGTAGAACCTGAAAGAACAATTATATTCAGAGTTCCATGGACAGATGACAAAGGTGGTGTTCAGGTTAATCGTGGATATCGTATTGAGTTTAATAGCGCGATAGGTCCTTATAAAGGTGGTCTTCGTTTTCACCCAAGTGTAACACTTAGTATTCTTAAGTTTTTGGGTTTTGAACAAATTTTTAAAAACAGTCTTACTACACTTCCAATGGGTGGTGGTAAAGGTGGATCAGATTTTGATCCTAAAGGAAAATCTGATAATGAAATTATGAGATTCTGCCAGGCTTTCATGTGCGAATTATTCCGTCACATTGGTGCAAATACTGATGTGCCAGCAGGTGATATTGGTGTTGGTGGACGTGAAATTGGTTTCCTTTTTGGAATGTACAAAAAACTTCGTAATGAGTTTGTTGGTGTTCTTACAGGAAAGGGTCTTAACTGGGGTGGAAGCCTTATCAGACCAGAAGCAACAGGTTATGGAAATGTATATTTCGCAGAAGAAATGTTAAAAACCATTAGTGATGATTTTAAAGGTAAGATTGTTACTGTTTCTGGTTTTGGAAACGTATCTTGGGGAGCTGTTCAAAAAGTTAATGATTTAGGCGGAAAAGTCGTAACTTTATCAGGTCCTGATGGATACATCTATGATGAAGATGGAATCAAAGGTGAAAAAGTTGATTTCTTGTTAGAAATGAGAGCTTCAAATCGTGACGTTGTAAAAGATTATGCTGATGAATTTGATGTTCCGTTCTTTGAAGGAAAACGTCCTTGGGAAGTTAAATGTGACATCGCTCTTCCTTGTGCAACTCAGAATGAACTTGGTGAAGAAGATGCTAAACTGCTTGTTGCTAATGGATGTATGTGTCTTTGTGAAGGTGCTAATATGCCTTGTACTCCCGAGGCTGTAGAAGTTTTCCAGGCTGCTAAAATTCTTTATGCTCCGGGAAAAGCTGCTAATGCAGGTGGTGTAGCTACAAGTGGTCTTGAAATGTCTCAGAATAGTCTTCGTTTTAACTGGACTCGTGCAGAAGTGGATGAAAAACTTCATAGAATTATGAAAGATATTCACGAACAATGCGTTACTTATGGAAGAGAAGGTGATTACGTAGATTATGTAAAAGGTGCAAATATTGCTGGCTTTATGAAAGTAGCAAATGCAATGCTTGATCATGGTGTAGTATAAATTACCTAAGTAATATATAGATAAAAAGCCTGCAGATTTTTGCAGGCTTTTGTTGTTTTCATATAAAAATTCTTTACTTCAAATCCAGTGTTTATAAAAGTGATTTTATTAATTTTCGGAGGATTTAAATGAGCCGATATATCTCAAAATCAGCCCAGATTGGGAAGGATACAAAATTTGGTTATAATTGTGTTATAATGGATAATGTAATAATTGGAACAGAGAGCATGATTGGTCATAATGTAGTTATCCATGAAGGAAGTGTGATCGGAAACAGTGTTCGTATCGACGACAATACAGTTATTGGAAAAACACCTTTGAGTTCACCTCGCAGTATTTTCAAAGTGGATCCAAATTTGAAACCTGCAAAAATTGGAGATCAATGTCAAATTGGGACTAATGTTGTAATATATGTTCAATGCGAAATCGGCAGTAATTGCCTGATCGCAGATCTGGCTACTATTCGTGAGAATGTAACAATTGGTAGGCTTAATATTATCGGCAGGAACGTTTCTATAGAAAATTTTGTAACTATTGGTGAAAGAAACAAATTTGAAACCAATTGTTATATTACTGCCTATTCAGAGATCGAGGATTATTGTTTCATTGCTCCGGCAGTTGCTACAAGTAATGATAACTATATGGCTCGAGATGAAGAACGTTTTAATCATTTCAAGGGTATAACAATGAAGAAGGGAAGCCGTATCGGTGTTAATTCCACAATCTTACCGGGAAAAACGATATATGAAGATGGAATGGTTGCTGGTGGAAGCCTTGTTACAAAGGATGTAGCTGCAAAAGAGATTTGGTTTGGAACTCCTGCAAAACCCAAAACAAAAGTACCTAAAGCACAATTATTGAAAAATAATATGGATAAAAAATGAAAACATTAGTTATAATTCCAACCTATAATGAAGCTGAAAATGTTTCAGCTATTATTGAAGCAGCACTTAAACAGAAGAAGAGCATTGATGTCTTGATTGTTGACGATAATTCACCTGATGGAACTTCTGATATTGTAAAAGATAAACAGAAGAAAAATAAACGAATTCATCTATTGGAACGTGAAGGGAAGATGGGGCTTGGTTCTGCTTATGTTGCTGGATTTAAGTATGCCTTAGAGAAAGGATACGATTATATTTTTGAGATGGATGCAGACTTCTCTCATGACCCAAACGACATTCCTAGAATACTGGATGAGATGAAAAATGCTGATCTTGTAATAGGCTCACGATATCTGAAAGGAATCAATGTTGTAAATTGGCCTTTGAGAAGATTAATCCTAAGCTTTTTTGCAGCACAATATGCCAAAATTATTACAGGTATGAGAATAAATGATCCAACCGGTGGATTCAAATGTTTTAGAAGAGAAGTACTTGAAAGCGTAGATTTGGACGATATCCTCTCAGATGGATATTCATTCCAAATTGAGATGAATTTCCGAACATGGGTAAAGAAATTTAAAATTAAAGAACTTTCCATAGTCTTTACTGATAGGCGAGTTGGACAATCTAAAATGTCTAAAAAGATAGTTCGTGAAGCCATAATTGTAGTTTGGAAATTAAAATACTATCAATTGAGGAAAAGGATAAAATGAAAGTAATAAAGGATCTCAAAATAGAAAAATTGGTTTATAAAGGGTTAGGACTTGGTTTTGATAATTCAGATCCGGTTTTTGTTTCAAATGCTGTTCCAGGAGACGTATTAGATGTGCAAATTATAAGCACGAGACGACAAGTAAGTTTTGGTAAAATTGACAAGATCATAAAAGGATCATCAAAGAGAATTGAACCTGACTGTGAAGTTTTTGGAAAGTGTGGTGGTTGTGATTGGCTTAATATTTCTTATGATGATCAGTTAAAATATAAGCAAGAAATTGTTGAAGAGATCTTTCAGAATATTGAGATTGAGAAGATCAATAAAATTATCTCTTCCGGTAAAGAACCATATCGGAACAAAAGTTTTTTCCCTGTTGCAAAACATGATGGAAAGCCAATTACAGGCATGTTCGAGAGCAGATCGCATAACGTGATCCCACATAAAAGCTGTAAACTTCAACCACTGTTATTCGATGATATATGTGAGAAGATGATATCCTATATAAAAGCCTCTAAAATGCAAGTTTACAATGAGAAAAATCATTCGGGAAATATACGTCATATTGGTATACGTTATGCCTTAGGGACAAATGAGATAATCGTGTTTCTTGTTACAAGAAACCGCAAGATCCCTTTCTCAAGACAACTTGAGAGAATATTATTAGAAGCTTATCCTAATATTGTTGGAATTATCCAAAACATTAATCCAGAGAAAACAAATGTAATATTAGGTAATGATGAAAAAATAATATTTGGTCGTGATTTTATATACGAACAGATAGGGAAGACTAAATTTAAACTTAATTACAAATCATTCTTTCAGGTGAATACAAAGCAGGCTGAAAAAATATATGACTTTGCTAAGCATGCAATATCAGAAGGTTCAAGCGTTATTGATGCATATTGTGGTGTTGGTTCAATCGGACTTTATCTGGCAGATAGAGCAGCAATAGTTATTGGAATAGAAAACAATGTAAAAGCTGTGCAGAATGCTAAAGAAAATGCTAAGCTAAATAAAATTGATAATTGTAAATTTGTTGCTGGTTATGTAGAAAATGAATTACCGAAAATTCTAAAAGATAATAAAATAGATACAATAATATTTGATCCTCCACGTAAAGGTCTTGAACAAAGAATAATTGATAATATTCCATCTGATATTAAGAAGATCATCTACATTAGTTGTGATCCAATGACGCAAGTTAGAGACGTGAAATTAATAATGGAAAAAGGTTTTGTGCCAAAAGAGATGCAGCCTTTTGATATGTTTCCCCATACGTTTCATATCGAGAATGTAATTATTCTAGAGAGATAATAATATCCTTGCGAAGGTTTTAGGTCTTCTTGCTTTTCCTGACCTTCGTAAGGTTTACTTCATAAACATAACACTTTTCTGTCATCCTTAGTTTGCGTTTTTGTACCGCAACGTTGTACGTTGCGCTAATAATCGACGTGCAACGTCGATCTACATAAATTATCTTCTTTTAATCGACGTACAACGTCGATCTACTTAAATTATATTCTTTTAATCGACGTACAACGTCGATCTACATAAATTATCTTCCTTGTATCAATAAAAAATCCTTTACAATTTAATAAGGGAAAATTGTTTCAAAATATCATAAAGGATTACATGAGGAAAGAAATGAAAAGGATTTTATTTATTATTTTTATAACAATTTTAGCAGTAATGTTAAACGCACTCGGTACGCTTCGTGTATCATCTATTAAAGAACTGCCTGCAACTCACACTAACCTGAAAGTATATGATGCAGATGGAAAATATGCACCGGTATTATTGGTGAAAACTGAGCTGAAAGGATTGGGCATACAGAATATTGGCAGACCAACTAAACATGCTCCCGAATACAGCTCTGGAGATCACCACTATAAATTTTATATGAATGATAACCAACGTGTAGTTAAGATCACTCATTCGGATTATGAACCATTAGAAGTACGATTACTGGCAGATTTTGGAATTAATGTAAAAGCACAGCGGGTTTATGAACTTAAACTTGCATTTGATAAAGAAGTTATACAAGTACCTGTAGTTATTACCTGCAACCAATCTGGTGCTGAAGTTTTTATTGATGAAAAATCTGTTGGTAAGAC
>JAVCCD010000226.1 GCA_030765665.1 Candidatus Tenebribacter mawsonii
ATATTTGCCGCGTCATTTGCACCGAGTGACCAACCTAAAAACAATCCGCTAGATAAGAAAAATATTATTGTTAGCATAAATTTTTTCTCTAAAGTTTAGATTCTGCGTTTGATCGCATAAACGGAAAGACGTTCTGCTACAGATTCTGCTACATCTGACACTTCAGCTATTTTTTCTGCAAAATATCGCATATGAACTTTATGACTGAACCGTTTGATCTCATTGCTATTAAAGGCTCTTCTTTTTAAATGTTCTTCCACATCGTCCGCCTCATGTTCATAAAAGTGCACTTTATTTACGTAATCGCTAACCATCGCAATCTCTCTAAAGAAGGCTCGAGCTCCCTTTACCACTTCTTCTACTGCTTTAGAAGAAAGTTCAGCAAGTTCGATAAAATCACTTCTCAGAAATTCAGGTATCTCAGGAGTTTCGATGGAAAATTGCTCTAAAACTTTTTCGCAAATATCAACAATATCATCAAGTGTTTCTAAAAGTCCCAAAACATCTCCTCGAGATTCAGGAATCAACATATATGTGTAAAGTTTGTGTTTTATGTCACGACGTATATTGTCAGCATCACTTTCTAAAGCTGTGATTTCTTTGAAATTTCTTTCGAATTTATCACTCTTCCCATTTACATATGCTTTTACACCTTCCTGGAAGATGAGCCCAGCTGTGGTTATTCGATCAAGAAAACCATCAATATCTCCTTCCAGTTGTTTGGATTTGCTGTTAAAAAACTTGGGCATAATAATCTCCAATTATTTATTTCAAATATTTATCGAACATTAAACCGTGCCGTAAACCACGGTCACTAATAGTAAAAGAATCGATCTTAAAAATTTTCATGATTGTGTTAATTATTTCTGCACCAGCCAATATTACATCTGCTCTTTTAGGTTGAAGCCCTGGAATTTGTTTTCGCTCTTCTATAGTTTTATTCTTATATAGCTCAATTTGATTTTTTACTTCTTCTAAAGTCATCTGAGAACCTTGAATTATTTTAGGATTGTATTCAACCATTTTATGCATAACAGCACCCATACTGGTTACAGTCCCACCAATTCCGATCAAATAGTCAGCTTCCTTATTCGTGATCCTTGCACTAAAAAAGTTCATCATGTAGTTTTGCATTGTTTTTAATTCATCATTTGTTACAGGATTGGAATTTAAGAATTCTTCAGTAGGGTGAACTGCCCCTAAATTCAAACTGATACGATCGTTAAGATCAATTCCTCTTCCAAAAATAAATTCAGTACTTCCACCACCAGTATCGAAAACAACAACTTTTTTATCCGTGTTTCCAATTGTAGATAATACTGCCAGATAAGATAACCTCGCTTCTTCTTCACCTGGGATCACTTTGATTATTAGCCCCAATTCATCTTTTGCTTTTTTTAAAAATACATCGCTGTTTTTTGCACTTCGCAGGCACATTGTACCAACAGCAGTAATTTCTTTTACATTTTCTTCTTCAGCGCTTTTTAGGAATTCACGCAATACTTCGATGTTTCTATCCATTGCTTTTTCTGAGATAATTCCTGTTTTTATAAGACCTTCACCCAACCTAGAAATTTTATTTGAATCTATTATTGTTGTCGATTTTCCATTTTCAATTGAGAATAGAAAAAACTTTATTGAGTTTGTTCCAATATCTAATATTGCATACTTTTTCATTTTTTACATCCCTATAAACGTTTAACTAATATTTAAGTCCAAAAGTTTGCTTCATTGCCTTTATATAATTAACATTTTCATACTCAGATAAATTTAACTTTTTCACAGTATTAATAACTACTTCCATATCAGTATGCTCTACAGCGATAGTTTTGGTTGTATATTCATTGAACGAAACTTCAGCAATTTCAACGATTGCATCATCGATCAAATAACCATGACGATTTTTTTTAACATTTATCATTTTCAACTCTGGATTCTTTCCGATTAATTCTTCTATATATTCTATGTATGAATATTCGTCTTTATCGAGATACGGCAGTTTTACACCGAATGCTTTATAAACAAGCGCAAGATCATTAATGTGGATTGGAAATGCTGATTTTGCTAGAACTGTCCACTGCTCTAATCCAGTTTCATCGTTAATTCTAATTGGTGACTTAATATCCATTAGCTCGTCTCTAATTTTAGTATTATCATTGCTATTCTTAGATAAAATATATATTTCTTCACTTTTTCTATCACGTGCATTTCCATATTTAATAATATTCTTTTCACCTTTTGATAGATCTTCTCCAAAAGTTCTCCATTCCCATCTAGGTATAATTTTCTCCATTTCAATTTCCCCTAATTTAATTTGCTTTTTGTAATTTTATTTTTTGGTTTCTATTAATTTTTTCAATTTTCTTTTTTGCGTCAGCTATTTTCTCCCAATTACCTTCCCACTTATTAAATAATATCAAAGAACCTAATTCCAAGATTTCTTTTAGTTTCGGTTCTTTTATTGAATAGTGAACGTTTCTTCATTTCTGCTCTTTTATCAGGTATGCTCCTTCATGAAGTATCTTTAAATGTGCAGATAGAGTGTTTTGGGGAATATTTATTTTTTCCGAGAGTTCTGTTACAGTTAAAGAGTTATTTTCCATTAACGCATAGATTATTTTTATTCGTATTTCGTTGGAAATAATATTGAATAATTTTGATAATTTTAGGATTACAAAATCATCTATCATATATCCTCCTGTTTATCATATGACGCATTTCTGATATGATGGTGTGATGAGTCAAGAAAATTATTTTTGAATTTGGGTAATTTGGTATAAAATAAAAAGATATATATTTCATAAGGCAAAAAAATCTGGACAAAGTAACTTATGAAATCTTTTTGACACTGAAAAAAATCAACAGGAGACAGTATGGTAACGAAAGAAGAAAAAGTCGTAGAACCTGAAAAGGTTGAGAATACTTCCGAAGAGA
>JAVCCD010000291.1 GCA_030765665.1 Candidatus Tenebribacter mawsonii
CAAATATGATGTTGGAAAGAAACAATAAGTTATCTGAACTTAACAAGTTTGTATACTATAAAATCGCAACTGTTATTAAGTATTGCTTCAATAAAATCAGCTTATACCAGAAAATCACATTTCAAAAACAACATAATGAACCACTGCAATTGTGGATTCAAGAATTTTGAAAAATTTTCGGGGGATGCCTACTAAATTATATTATTATTGACACTAATTTAATAATTTCCAATTTTCACTTTGTATATATTTATCAACACATTGAATTACATGGAGAAGGAATGAGAAAGTGTTTATTTATTATTTTTATTGTAGCACTAACATTGTCATTAAACGCACTCGGTACACTCCGTGTAGAATCCATCAAAGAACTCCCTGCAACTCACACCAACTTAGAAGTATATGATGCTGATGGCAAATATGCACCGGTATTATTGGTGAAAACTGAGCTGAAAGGATTGGGCATACAGAATATTGGCAGACCAACTAAACATGCACCTGAATATAGCTCTGGTGATCATCACTATAAATTTTATATGAATGATAACCAACGTGTAGTTAAGATCACTCATGCGGATTATGAACCATTGGAAGTACGATTACTGGCAGATTTTGGGATTAATGTAAAAGCACAGCGGGTTTACGAACTAGTTTTATCTAATAGACCTGAGGAAGAATATATCCCAGTAAATATTATTACTGATCCTTCAGATGCAGAAAAGATAGTTGATGGAAATAGTATTGGAACGGGACGGAGTTTTGAAATATCTGTTGGAAAACATTTATTAGAAATCAGAAAACAAGGTTATAAATTAATTAAGCGGGAAATAGAAGTATCAAGAGCAAATAATTTATTTACTGACCTTAACATGAGACAAGTTGAAATTGCATCCGTAATAATAAAATCTATTCCAAAAAAAGCAAAGATTAAAATCGATGATCAAGATTATGATCTAACAGATAACGGTATCTGGTTGTTCCCCGGTGAACATTATCTTCTCTTATCCAAAACAGGTTATTTTAATATTGAAGAGACAATCGAGGTTTTTGAAGAAGATAATAACATTTTTGAATATAAGTTAACAAAAAATACTGGAACTCTGCAGTTGAATATTGATCCTGTTGATGCAAAGCTGAATATAAATGGGACTAATTATTCAAATCATGTTTTTGACCTTGAACCAGGAATCTATGATGTGAATATTACTAAAGAGCAATATCTTCCGTTTACAATACAATTCGAGATTAAGATTGGAGAAACTTTTAAACAAGATATAGTTTTAACTAAAAATGTAGGTGTACTAAATCTAACACTCCAACCAACAGATGCTGCAGTAAGTATAAATGATAAAATCTACACTCGTAATAGAATTGAGTTGACACCAGGTAGTTATGTAATAGCTGTTTCAAGGCAACAGTATCTTCCATATCTTGAAGAATTCAACATTAATCTCGGACAAACAATCAATAAAAATTTAACATTAACTAAAAATGTTGGAACTCTTAAACTTAATATAGAACCAAGTGATGCCCGAGTTCTTATTAATAAGGAGCTTTATGTAGCAAAGAAGGAAATTGAGCTCACTCCTGGTTCTTATAAAATTGAGATCAGCAAAGAAGGTTATCATGCAATGAGTGAACCATTTGAGATTTCCATTGGTAAAGTAATTACAAAATCCTTCGAACTAAAACAAAGAGTTGGGATACTTCAATTCAGTGTTGATCCTTTGGATGCAAATATAGTAATGAAGAAAGATGAAATAATATTCAAAACATGGAATGGAATGTCATACCTTAAATCTGTTCCGATTGGCATGTATGATCTGATTGTCAAACACTCAGATTATGTTGATCAGCAAGAAAAGATAACAATCCAAGAGAATCAGATATTGAAGAAAAATATTATTTTGAAACCATTTGATGAGACTATGCTGCTTAAAGCTCATCACTTTGAAAAGCATAAATGGATAAGTCTTGGTTCAGCCGGGGCGTTATTAGCTATAGGGTTAATCAGTAATTTCGTTGCAGATGGATATTATGATGATTATCAATCTGCTAATACAACTCCCGGGGCAATATCCAACCGAGACAATTATGAGAAATGGGATCAGGTTCGAGACTCTTCTTACTACATCTCTATTGGCCCAATAATTTATGGAGCTTACTGCTGGATCAGTGAAACCTATTATCGTAACCGTGCTAAGAAAGGGAAATAATATGGAGAAGTTATTTAGAATATCAATTCTTATCTTTGCAGTTATCATTTTATCGTGTTCAGATAGAGATCCAACTAATCCTTATGATCCAGAAGTAGGTACTGAATTTCCACCGGTTACCTTAAATTCTGTTACTGTGGTTGATATTGCTAAACTTCAGATTGCCTGGACTTCCAATTATGAATATTACACAATTTTTGAACTCGAAAGATCTACAATAGATCAAATTTTAGGATTTAATATTATTGCGGAAATTCCTCAAGGGATTTTTTCTTATGCTGATACTCTTGTTAATGCCGATACTACTTATTACTATCGTGTAAAAGGTATGGTTGATGAATTACACAGCTCTTATTCTAATATACTCTCCGGTAATCTTACTTTGCCTGCTCCTTCTCAATTGTCTTTGTTAGCATTAAATGATAACCAAATCCAGCTAACATGGAGTTTTCCTGCATCACGATCTTACAAGAATAATAGTAAAATAGAAATAGAATCCAGCAAAGAAGGTAGTAGGTTTGATTTTGGATTTGCAATTGAGAGAAAGGATGATGATGGAAACTTTGTTGAGATTGCAAGAGTTGATTCAGATATTTACTCCTTTGTCGATTCTGAACTATCCAGCGAAATATTATATACATACAGAATGCGAGCTTATTTAAATCAATCTTATTCTGAATATTCATCAAATATCATTATTCATACAATGCCTTTAATAGAACCATCAAGTCTTATTGCAGAACCACTCTCAGATCAAATTATTTCTCTTTCGTGGATTGATAACTGTCCTTTTGAAGAAGGTTTCAGTATTGAAAGAAAAGCTGATGGAGGAGTATTTGAGGAAATTGCTCAGTTAGAAACAGACGTGACTTCTTACCTGGACGAAGGTCTTACTTTTGGAACTTCTTATACTTACCGTGTTGCTGCTATCTCTGTTTATAATTCATCCGAATACTCTAATGAAGTTACAGCTGGTACGATCTTCCCAGCTCCAAGCAATCTTTCACTAACAGCTTTAAGTGATCATCAGGTGGAAGTGCAATGGAATTATGCATTATTGAAGGGAGAAGGATATTACTGGATACCAACTTCATCTTCTAAAAAGACAACAGATCTCGAAAGAAGAAAGTGGAACTCTGCAGAAAGTGAAAACCGTTTTGAAGAGGGATTCTCGATTGAAAGAAAAACAACTGGAAGTGATTTCATTGAAGTAGGTTCAACAGAGGCAGGTGTTACACAATTTAACGATTCAGGGTTATTATTTGGAGAATCATACACTTATCGGATTAGAGCTTATACATCCTTAAATTATTCTGGATATTCAGGAGAAGTCACTATATCAACAGTTTTCCCTACACCAAATGGATTATCTAGTATTGCACTTGATGATCAGTCTACTGAACTAACTTGGAATGATAATTGTGATTTCGAAGATTTTTATAATGTTGAGCGATCAGAAGACTTAAATACATATGAAGAAGTAGGAGTTTTAGAAGCCAATACAACAACATTTGCTGACGAAGGTTTGCTTTTTGGAATTGTATATTACTATCGAGTACGAGCTTCAACAGGACTAAACTTCTCGGAATATTCAGAAGTGGATACTCTTGTAACAATTTTCCCTACGCCAAGTGATCTTGTAACAGAAGCAACAAGTGATGAGTCAATTGAGTTGGATTGGAATGATAATTGTAGTTTTGAAGAAGGATACAGTGTTGAGATCAATAATGGATCGGGTTATGCTGAAATAGTTTTTACAACAAACAATACATGTAACATACTTGGTTTGGAATATGGTTTACAATACTCATTTCGTGTGCGCGCAAAACATGGTATAAATTATTCATTACCTGTTTATGCTGATGGAATAATTGAACTTTTAGCTCCGGAAAACTTGACGATCAATGCTGAGGATGATCAAACAATACATATTCAGTGGACAGCAATGGATTCATTTGAAGAAGGATTCTCAGTAGAGCGAAGCATTAATGGAAGTGCTTTCGAAGAGATCGTTGTAACAGCTTTTGATGTGTATCAATATTGGGATTATGGATTAATCTATGGTAATAATTATACTTATCGAATAAGATCTTTTGCTAATGAATACAATTCACCTTATTCTAGTGAAGCTACTTCTACTACTTACTTTCCAGCACCCTCAAATTTGGAATCTGAAATTCTTTCTGATACGGTAGTTGAACTTTCTTGGTTAGATAATTGCAGCTTTGAAACAGGTTATGCAATAGAAAGAAGAGATGCTGGCTCCAGCTTTGTTGAGATCGCACAAGTTGCAGCTAACAATACTTCCTACACTGATTCTGGTCTCACGTATGGTTTGCACTATTATTACAGAGTTCGAGCTTTTACTGATATTAATTTCTCTAATTACAGCAGTGAGAGCAGCCAGTTAGTAGAAATAACAGCTCCAACAGGATTAACAGCTACAGCAGGAACTACATCCATTACTTTGAATTGGGATGATAACACATTGATAGAAGAAAACTATGAGATCGAGCGGAAGATTGCTGGAGAAGACTTTGTTGTAATCGCAACTATAAGTGAGGATGCAACTAATTTCACAGATACAAATGTTGAAAACATAGTAACGTATTTCTATCGTGTACGAGCTGTAACAGCAAATAACCAATCCGAATACTCTAACATTGCCAATGCTACGGTCGTTGGTGAGTGAGGTGGATGATGAAGAAAACACTAGTTTTAGTTTTAATCGTTTTGCCAATAATACTATTTTCACAAATACCACCTGAAATCCTTTGGACAAATAATTATGGTAATACAAATTATACTAGAGGATACTCTATCCGCCAATTAGAAAATAATGATTTTATTATATCAGGTACAAGTGGTGATCAAGTACATTTATTAAGAATTACCGAAAATGGTGATACTCTTTGGACAAATACTTATGGTGGAACAAATCAAGCTAACGGTAGAGATTTTATTATCACAAACGAGGATAGCATATGTGTAATTGGTGGCAATAAGTTATTCAAAACAAACAGTAATGGTGATCTTCTTTGGGAAAAACAATATAATTTTGGTTTTTTTGCAATGGACATTACAGATGATGATGGTTATGTAATGTGTGCTAATAATATTGTCAAAACAGATGAATTTGGTAACGAAGAATGGAATAACGGTCTTTATGGTGAATTCTATGATATTGAACAAACAACAGATGGAGGATTTGTTATTGCAGGAATGTTGAACAATATACCAGTAGCCAGGCATGGTGTGTTAGCAAAATTGGACTCTTTGGGTAATGAAGAGTGGAGGATACAATTTGGTGAGGATAATAATAATTACGGTTACTCAGTAAAAGTTACTTCAGACGGTGGTTATATACTCACTGGTTGGAAATTTGTGGACCATGCAACATATTCAGCAATATATTTATTGAAAACAGATATTGATGGAAATGTGATTTGGGAGAATACATATGGAGATTATTATTGGCAAAAAGGCTTCTCTGTTATAGAAACTTTTGATAATAATTTTGTCGTAGCTGGTTTCTCTGATTGGCAATATCTACACATATTTAAAGTAGATAATAATGGTAATCAGATATGGGAAATGGACCTAGATGGTTATCATTCTGATACTTCAAAAATTGAGATACAACAAATACATGATGAAGGTTTTATTGTTGTAGGTTCAAATAGTGATGATACATCTATAAGGGTGTCACGCTTCAAGTCTGATTTATTTGCAGATTTTTCCGTAAATACAACATCGGGTCATATTCTACTGGAAGTAAATTTTTATGATGAAACAATTGGATCAGCGACTACATGGGAGTGGGATTTCAATAATGATGGAACAATAGATTCCTATGAGCAGAATCCGACCTGGATATATTCTACACCTGGTATTTATTCAGTAGCCTTAACAGTTTATGATATAAGCAACACAGACACTATGATCAAAACAGATTTGATAACTGTTGTGAATTCACCTACAATTATTAATATTCCATACGACTATCCTACAATACAGGAAGGAATCAATGCTGCAGTAATTGGTGATACTGTTCTTGTGCAACCGGGTAATTATTTAGAAAACATAGATTTCATTGGAAAAAATATAACAGTTGGTTCTTTGTTCTTAACAACTCAGGATACATCTTACATCTCTCAAACCATCATTGATGGAAATCAAAATGGACGTGTTGTTACTTTTGTGAGTGGAGAAGATTCCACTGCGGTAATTTGTGGATTTACGATTATGAATGGTGTTGCTTATGGTGATGGTGGAGGTATAGAATGTAATAATTCATCCCCAAGCTTATACAACCTTAAGATAACCAGTAACACTGCATCTGATCATGGAGGTGGTATTTCATGTGCGGGTTCAAGTGCTAAAATTAGTAATGTAGAAATAATGAATAATAGTGCCAACATAGCTGGTGGTGGGATTGCTTATTATGGATGTTACGTTACCGATTTTACTCCTAATTTAAATTATGTAATAATAACTAATAATCATGCTGATGTTAAAGGTGGTGGAATTATCTGTAACGGCTCAACTCCTAATTTGAATAATGTACTAATTGCAAATAATAATGTATATAATCATTATGAGAGCTCAGGGGGAGGGATATTATGCGAAAATAATTCTGATTTAATCATTAATAATGTAACAATAACTGGAAACAGTGTTACGGGAAGTAATATATTAGAAGGTGGCGGAATTTATTGCAATACCAATTCCAACTTAACTATAACAAATTCAATAGTTTTTAACAATTCAGGAGGTAACAATATTTATGTAAATACTGCAATTAATAATAGCAGTATACTAATGACGTTTTCTGCCATTTCAGGATCTTACTATAATTTTAGCCCTGGGATAGGATGTATTACCGAAAATCCTCAATTTGTAGATCAAATAAATGGAGACTATCATTTATCAGAAAACTCCCCATGTATTGATGCAGGTGATCCAACATTTCCATTCGATCCAGATGGAACCGTTGTAGATATGGGTGCATTTTATTATCAACAACTAAAAGCTGACTTTGCTGCAATACCTACTTCTGGGCATGTACCTTTAACAGTAAATTATTATGATGAATCATTATTAGAAATAGTTCCAATAATAGTCTGGGAATGGGATTTCAATAATGATGGAACAATTGACTCCTATGATCAGAATCCTTCTTATACTTACGATGATATTGGAATTTACTCCGTCTCTCTAACAGTTACAGATAGCAATGATTCAATTGATACTGAAATAAAAATTAACTATATTGATGTAAACAATTCATATCCAGTTATTCAGACTCCTTTGGGTACATTGGACATGTCCGAAGATGAGCCAGATTCCACTTCGATCAACCTGAATAATTATTTCTCCGACCCAGATGGAGATGAACTAACTTATACATTTATAGGTAATGATAGTATTTCCGTAGAAGTATTAGAAGATGGTCGAGTTGTTTTTACGCCTAATGAGAATTGGTTTGGTGAAGAGATCATACATTTTACTGCTGATGATCTTTGGGAAACAGATTCACAGCCGGCAGATGAAAAAAATGATGTTCCAACTAAACAAGAACCCAATAATACGGATAGAAGAATAAAACATTCAAATGAGTTTGATCAACCAGTATTCAGTAACAGCAGGATAGATGACCCAGAAAGTGATAACAGATCTTCTGTATCCGATTCTCTGATTGTTACTGTAGAGTCAGTTAATGACGCACCCTGGTTTACATCAACGCCTATTACTGCAGTTATGGAAGATGAGATCTATTCCCACACAGCTACAGCAGAAGACATAGAGAATGATGCACTCACATTTGCTGCACCTATTCTTCCTGCTTGGCTAACCTTTACACCAGTTATTGGTTTGCTTACAGGAATTCCAACTAATAATGAGGTGGGAGATCACAATGTCACAATAACCGTAACAGATGATATTATACAAGATCCGATAGAGCAGTCTTTTGTAATTACCGTTACAAACGTAAACAACCCTCCGGAGATAAATTTCCCAGCAGAATTCCAGTTTCTGGAGGATCTATCTTCAACCTATGATTTCACACAATATGTAACAGATATTGATAATAGTTACGAAGAGCTTATCTTAACCTGGGAAGGGAATGAAATTATCGATATAGTAAATGATAATTGGGACGTTACCTTCTCATCTAATACAGAAAACTGGTATGGAGAAGAAGTTGTTACATTCTACGTAGATGATGGTGTAATGCGAACAAGATCACAACCTGTTTCAAAGCAAAGTCCACGAGTATTTTTTGAAAAAAGCAAAAAGCAGCTTAGATCAGTAGAGATTGAGAGTCAGCGTGATATAGTGTCTGAATCAATTTCAGTATTTTGCATATCAGTAAACGATCCACCGGAGCTAATTAGTTGGTCACCTGAGGAATTGGAATTCACAGTCTATCAGGACAGCATAGTAACCTTTATCGTCGAAGCGATAGATGTAGATAGTGAACCGAGTTATAATTGGTTCTTAAATTCCATTCTTCTTGAGGATGAAATTGATAGTTTATACTTCCATACATTTGATGTTGTAGGGTATGTTGATATTGGATCATTGATTTATGATGAGGATTATCAGATAGGGCAAAATTGGCTTATACACGTTAATGAGATTGTAGAAGCAGGAGATGATATAATCCCTCAAGTAACCAAACTTCATCAGAATTATCCTAATCCATTCAATCCTGTAACGAATATATGCTTAGATATAAAAGAGAATGAATCAGGGACTCTAACTATATTTAATCTGAAAGGACAGATAGTGGAGTCTAAAAAGTTTAATTCGGGAACACATGTTTATACTTGGAATGCAGATAAAAAGTGCTCTGGACTGTATATTTATCAACTGAAGACAGAGAGCTGTGTAGAGACTAAGAAGATGTTGCTGTTGAAGTAAGGGTGAAAATATAATTTGCATTTCTAGAAAAACATACTACTTTTTCTAGAAATATTCATAAAGGAGAAGTTGTGTGAATCTGTATATAGAGATATTCAAACATATAACCAACCATAAGAGAGGTTGGATATTTTCATCAAACGACCTAATTAAAAATTTTACTCGTCAGGGAGTTGACAACACTCTGTCTGATTTGGTAGAAAAGGGTAAGATCAGAAGAATCAATCGCGGGTTATACGATTATCCGAAATACAGCGATTTACTAAAGCAAGAGCTGAGTCCCGACATTGACCAAGTGGCTCGTGCCTTTGCTCGAAAATTCAAATGGCGAATAGAAATATCGGGAGATAGTGCTTTAAATCTATTGGGCTTATCTACCCAAATCGTAGCAAAACATATATATCTGAGTGATGGTCCTAATAGAAGCTATGATATTTTTGGAACAACTTTGGAATTTAAAAAATCTGCTCTTAAAGAAATTGGCTTCAAACATAAAGAGAGTTCACTAATTGTTCAGGCATTAAAGGCATTGGGCAAAGATCGCATTACTCCTGAAATTATTAGTAAAATCAGAAAGCAAACAGATTCTAAAAAGTATAATAAGATCTTACTTGAAACTAAACCTGCGAAGATCTGGATCTATGAATCTATAAAGAAGATCTGCAGGGAGAATTGATGCATAAAATTGCCAACTTATCAGACAAAGAGAGAAGCGAACTTTTTAGTGAAACAGCAAGCAAGATGCATACAACCAATGCAATTGCAGAAAAAGACTTTTGGGTTGTTTGGGTTTTGGATAAACTATTTTCTCACGAAAAACTAAGTAATATTTTAATGTTCAAAGGTGGAACCAGTCTTTCTAAAATTTATGGATTAATTGAAAGATTTTCTGAGGATATAGATCTTATCCTCGATTGGGATTTATTAACAAAGGATGATCCTTATGCCGAAAGATCCAAAACTCAACAAGGCAAATTCAATATTTCCATTAATGAAAAAGCAAAAGAATATATAAAAGATGAGCTGCTTCCTATTGTTTCCGAAATCTTGAAACCACGCTGTAAATGTAAAATTGAAGTAATAGAAGAAAATGATGCATTCATAATCAACGTTCAATATCCCACACTTTTCAGTGATGTTGCAATATTACCACACATTTTGTTGGAAATAGGTCCGTTGGCATTGTGGCTGCCATCAGATGAGTTCGAAATAACTCCGTTTGCAGCAAAGGAATTTCCACAACTTTTTGAAAAGCCTACTTGTAAAGTTAAAGCCATCTTAGCTGAAAGAACTTTCTGGGAGAAAGCAACAATATTACACCAGCAAGCCAATAGAGCAGAAGATAATCCTTTACCTCATCGTTATTCCAGACATTATTATGATTTAGCAATGATGGCAAATTCTGAGGTAAAGAGTAGTGCATTAGCAGATTTGGAACTATTAAAAGGTGTTGTTGAATTCAAGAAAAGATTCTACACTTGTAACTGGGCTAAATATGATGAAGCAAAGCCTGGAACCTTCAAACTTTTACCACCTGAATATCTGCATAAAGAACTGAAAGAAGATTATAAAGCAATGCAGAATATGATTTTTGGAAAGCGAATTGATTTTGAAGAGATCATCTCTATTTTGAAGAAACTTGAAAATGAAATTAATTCTTTGGAAAAAAATTAATGAATAAAATAACCGAATCAGTAATTGAAAATTTCACAATTGAATTATTGGAGCAATTGGGTTACCAATACATTTATGCTCCCAACATTTCTCACGATTCAGATAATACGGAAAGAAGCAACTATGAAGATGTTTTATTTTTGGGTAGATTGCGTGAAGCAGTCAACTGAATAAATCCCAAAATTCCAACCGACTCGCAAGAAGAAGCGATAAAAGAGATTCAAAGACTTAATTCACCTGAACTAATTTCCAATAACGAAAGCTTTCATCGTATGCTTACCGAAGGCATCAAAGTATCTTATCAAAAAGAAGGTCATCAAAGAGGTGATCTTGTTTGGCTGATAGATTTCAAAAATCCCGAGAACAACGATTTTGTTGTAGCAAATCAATTCACAGTTATTGAAAATGGAAACAACAAACGTCCCGATGTAATCCTGTTTGTAAATGGTATTCCGCTGGTTGTTATCGAACTAAAAAATCCGACCGATGAAAACGCTACCATAAAATCTGCCTTCCGACAATTGCAAACTTACAAAGAAATCATTCCGAGCTTGTTTACTTATAATGGTTTAATGATTATTTCCGATGGATTGGAAGCTCAGGCAGGTTCGCTTTCCGCAGGCAAAACAAGGTTTATGGCTTGGAATATGATTCGGAACGTGATAATTATATGAATGCTTTAAATATTACAGTAGTTCGTTTCAGAAATAAAGAAGTATTACAAAATATTACTAAAATAGTTGATATAATTGAAAAGAAAATTTGTGA
>JAVCCD010000189.1 GCA_030765665.1 Candidatus Tenebribacter mawsonii
CATTTGCACAGGAACTTAATAACGATATTATACAAATTAATTATGAAAAGAAATCATTGGCAAAAGCCATGATGCTTTCTTCACTCTTCCCCGGTGCAGGACAATTTTATGCGAATCGCAGAAGCATCACAACCTACATTTTCCCGCTCATCGAAATTGGTTTAATAGCTGGTTATTTTATTAATTATAATGACGGATTAGACAAAGAAGTTGACTATGAGGATTATGCAGATGATAATTACAAACGTACTCAGCAATATGAAGTTCAAGAATTAGTTATTGATCTTCATAATGACGACATTTATACTAATACTCATTTTCGCTTAGACGGTATTGATAAGGATGAGGATGGAAACTTGATAAGCATTTGGGATAATAATACACAACACTTTTATGAAGATATTGGTAAATATGATATGTACATTTTCGGTTGGGATGACTGGTATGGTGGGTATAATGATGATCCTGAGTATTTACAAGACTGGATTGATGAATCTAATAGAGAAAGTGGTTTCCGTTCAGAATATATTCAGATGCGTAAAGATGCTGAAACAATGTATGACAAAGCAGAACTGTTCAGTTTTGGAATAGTTGCGAATCACATTCTTGCAGCCATCGATGCAGTGCGTCTTACTCGTATCCATAATCGTGAATACCTCTCTAATACTTCTAAGGTAGAGATCAAATTTGCACCAATATTTGTGAATAATAGTTTCTCTCCTGCTCTAATGGTAACTAAAAGGTTTTAGTATGAAAAAAGTCCTTCTCATCCTTCTGATCATATCTCTTGCATTACCCATTATTGCAAAAGAAGTATCTGTAAAAAAAGCCATGTTCTATTCGGCCTTAGTTCCCGGACTCGGTGAAATGCATAGTCAAAACTATACTAAAGGTGCAATATTTTTGGCTACAGAGACCGCAATTATCTTCTCATACTTTCGTTTGCAGTCAGAATTAGATTGGGCAAGAAATTCCTATAAGCAATACGCTTTTTCTGTTGCTGGTGTTCCAACAAATATGGATGATGAATACTATCAGCGAATTCAAAATTACATGAGTAGTGAAATTTATAATGATGACATAATTCGTGATGCGCGTAACTATTTCCTAATTTATAATACCGATCCAGAAGGTTATGAAGCGTATTTAGAAGAAAATTTAATTTCTGAGGAAGATGCATGGGATTGGGACAATAACGACCAATGGATAAGCTATATTAATTTGCGACTAAAGAAACAGGATTACGAGATTTATACAAATTTTGCTTTTGCTGCTGCAATTCTAAATAGGATAATAAGTATTATTGATTCTGCAGTTGAGGCTAGAAAATTCAAGCGATCAGGACAGTATCTTGGCAAATTATCAGTTGATCCTGATTGGAATAAAAAAGGAATAAAAATTAATTATGAATACCGTTTCTAGACGTAAATTTGTTTTGGTCTTATTGGTTTTATCTATAACTTTTTTAGTTACAGCTGAAGAGATAAGTATTAGAAAAAGTATGTTCCGTTCTGCTTTAGTTCCGGGTTGGGGAGAATTATCTGTAGGGAATAAGAGTGGATTGATATTTCTAGCATCAGAAATTTTATTACTTTCTTCACGTTTTTATTTTGTAGAAGAAGCTGATCTCAAAGAAAAAGCCTCTTATAATTTTGCTGTAAAATATGCACACATCAGTGCGGAGTTGGATCTATCTGATGAACATTATTACCATATGACCAGATACATAAGTTCTGGTTTTGAAACTGGTGGTTATAATGCTAATATTGTGGAAATTGCCAAAGCATTATATCCTGATGATCTGCTAGCTCAAACCCAATATATAGAAGAAAATGCTTATTCTGATGATGAATATTGGGCATGGGATGATAAATTCAAACAGAAAGATTATTCCATCTTACGAAAAAGAATTACACAATATGGTGATTATGTAAAAGCGATAACAGGAGCAGTTATTGCAAATCACATTTTTAGTGCGCTAAATGCTTTTAGGAGTAGCTCTCGTTTAAAAAATTTGAATGCTCAAGTGTTACTCGATAGTAAAATGAATCCAATTTTAACATTACAATATAAATTTTAAAAAAATATCAGGAGGAGAATAATGTCTGTTGTTATCACAGGAAATGACCTGAAAATTGAAGATGTCTATAATGTTGCACATGGTAAAGAAAAAGTAGAGCTGCATCCCGATGCACTCAAAAGAATTGTTACTTGCCGAACCTTCATCGAGCAAAAAATTGAAGAAGGTGAGATCATGTATGGAGTAAATACCGGTATTGGCGAATTTTCTGAAGTAGTGCTTACCGGAGAGCAGATAAAAGAATTTCAAAAATATTTAATTTATAATCATTCGGCTGGGATTGGTGAGCCTTGCCCCATCGAACATGTTCGTGGAGCAATGTTAGGTCGTATTAATGTTCATGCAAATGGTAATTCTGGATGCCGCCCGATAATTACACAAACTCTTATTGATATGCTTAACAAAGGTGTAACTCCTGTTGTATGCGAAAAAGGAAGTGTTGGTGCATGCGGCGATCTTGCTCCAATGAGCCAAATAGCTCTTCTTTTAATGGGTGAAGGTGAAGCATATTATGAAGGAGAAAGATATTCGGGAA
>JAVCCD010000255.1 GCA_030765665.1 Candidatus Tenebribacter mawsonii
CCGGAAACAACTAATGAATAAAGCAGAAGTGGTGGAATTGGCAGACACGCAAGACTAAGGATCTTGTGCTCGCTAAGGGTGTGCGGGTTCGAGTCCCGCCTTCTGCACCAGATATTTTATTAACCTCTCTCGATTTGAGCGAGGTTTTTTTGCATTCAACACCGAAAACACCGAAAGCACCGAGTTGCCACATTGGATCTCTCGTATCCAGCCGAACGAAGTGAGACCTGCGAAGCTCACCCCCAGCTTGGATACATATTAAAATTATTTCAAGTTTTAATCTTTCTCAAATGAGTGGGACTATTTTAGCAAAAGCATTTTATTAGTTTTAGAAAAACTTTCTGTCTTCAAGCTATAAAGATATACACCTGAACTCTGCTTTGATGCATCCCAATGACAATTATGCTGTCCTGCTTCAAATTGCTGAGATTCTATTAATTGTCCTTTGATATTATAAATTGAAAGAACTCCAGTTTCATTTTCTTTGATATTAAATTGGATGTTGGTAAATGGGTTGAAAGGATTCGGATAGTTTTGAGATAATTGATTCTTCGTCGGTAAAACTTCATCGGGTTCTGAAGAAAGATAACCAACAATAAATGACCACACTTCTGATTGTGTAAGCAGACTGTCAGTATCAACAGCATCAACTCGCCAGAAATATTGGGTGTTATTATCCAAATCGTCTGGAATTAAAAACAGGGTGTCTAAAAGAGCTTCATAAACAAAGCTGGTTTGAATAAAAGTGCTATCTTCTGAAATAAGAAGATTGTAAGCTGCATAATCATTAGGGTCATTATCTGTCGCTAAATTCCAAACAAATTCTGGAGTTGTTGATAATCCTTCTTCACCATTTTCGGGAGATAGTAAATCAAATGGATTAGGTGGTTCTAATTCTGTGTTTGTCCAGAATAGCCAGGTATCGCTTTCTATCGATGCTCTAAAACCGGCTTCATCAACTGCTATTACCTTCCAGAAATATGTTGAATTGTCATCCAAAGGGACAGTTGGGATGTAATGATTACTGTCGGTTTCTACAGGAACTGTTTCAATAAATAAAGAATCCATATCGTAGTATAAGAAGAAAGTCAGTGTGTCTCCAATATCAGGATCGCCTGCATTTTCCCAATAGAATATTGGTGTTAAATCAATCTCAACACTATATTCTGTTGGAGTAATTAAATCAAAACTGTTCGGGTCATTATTTTCTGTATTTACTATAAAAGTATGAAAACCGCCTGTGTTTTCAGTTGATGCTCCATATAAATCCGTAGCAATCACTTTCCAATAATAAAGCGTATTATCTTCAAGTGGATTTGTTAATTGATATACACTTTCATTTCCTGCATCGATTGAAATAAGGTTTGGAATTTCGTCTCCAATAAGAATTGTGTAGCTTACCTCATCCAAAGGGTCAGGGTCAATTGCATCTTCCCAATCCAAAATAGGCAATAGAGTTGTTACTTCTGTTCCATTTTCAGGAGTAAATAATTCAAATTCTCCGGGTGGTTCGTTTTCTGCATTTAAAACAAATGATTCCGGATTTGAATAATTACAAAATTGATAACCATCATTCGTTCTTGCTCTCCACCAATATTGAAAATTATCTGTTAATGCAATTGTTACCTGACATGATGTTGAGTCAACTCCTTCTAAAACACCTGATTGAATAAAGATAATATTATTAAATGATTCCTCTGTTGCCAATTCAAAATAATAAATTAAAGTATCCAATTCTGCGTCTGTGCTGTTCATTATCCAAAGTATCGGATTGCTGTCAAAGACAATTTCATTATTTATTGGAGATAAAAGAACAGGAATGCTCGGTAATGAATTCATCCTGAATTGTAAGGTAGCCCAATCGCTCCAGGCATCTCCGCTGGCAACTCTGGCTCTCAAATAATAAGTCATTCCATCTACAAGTGGATTGCCTGCATATAAAACAGAACTAGAACTGCCTCCCACTACACCGGTATCCCACATATCTATTACAGAAAATAAAGAATCTGTCGAAACCTGAATATGATAATGGGTTTGTGTTAAACCACCAGCATTATAAAATTCAAATGTTATTAATGGTGTATGAGTAATCAGATGTTGTAAATCTTCATTTCCGCCTATATCAAGATTATGAATCTCAACAGAAAATGCTTGGATATAATCCTGTTTAACTTCTGTAATACTAAAACCATCAGCATCCGTAATTGTTAAAGAAACGGTATATGAACCATCTTCCTGATATATATGAGTAGGATTTTGTACAGACGAACTATCTGTATCACCAAAATACCATTTCCATGTGAAAATTGAATCTTGTGGAGTGGATAAATCTGTAAATTGAACAGTAAGAGGAATAGTGCCCTGAGTAGGTTCAGCAATAAAATCAGGAAAGAGATATGATTCCTGCATAAATAAATGAATACCACCATTAGAAGCTCCGACCATTAAATCCGTAAGGCTATCATTATTGATATCTACAAGAGCAGGTGCTTTACCTTTTAAATAAATTCCGTTAAAATTCTGGGTGATAAAAACAAAATTGTATGAACCTGCTGATTCCTGCTCATAATGATATAAACCATTAGAACCCCCAACCAACAAATCCAACAAACCATCATTATCAATGTCTCCAAAGCTAGGTATGGAACCCCATCCTACATCACCAGTAAAGCTATTTGTAACATATATAAAATTATATGAATTAATTGAATCCTGCTCATAATGGTAGAGTCTTCCATAACTTTCTCCAAAGATTAAATCGAGTAAACCATCATTATCTAAATCAATAAAAGTAGGAGCTATAGAAATAGTTATATCAATCCCACTGAAATTCCACGATACAAAAA
>JAVCCD010000113.1 GCA_030765665.1 Candidatus Tenebribacter mawsonii
ATTTATCCTCTCGAATCTGTGATAATAACTCATGCTTGAATGAATCTGAATAACGATAAGTTTTTCCTGTCTTTGACATAAACTCTCCTAATTTAATCTTTGGAAAGTCCACTTTTTCTAGGACGAGGCAGGGGCTATGTAACAATTGATGGTGATATGGACGCATATTTTTATAATCCAGCAGGTATTGCTAATATCAATTTCGTGGATGTGAAGTTTACAACGTCCAGTCCTTATTATGGTATTGATAAAGCCAGATATTACCAATTTGGATTGGGTTACAATTTACATAATATTATGATAGGATTAAATATTAATCTTATGTCTTATGGTGAAGAGAATTATGAGATAAATGAGGAGAAACCATTCGGACCTGGAAATAATAAGGTAACACCTTATTTATCCAATTATACTTTAACTATGGCTACAATGTTATCAAATGCCTTATCGGTTGGATGCAACATAAATTATTTTAGTGAGAATTATGGTGATGATCCCAATAGTACTTTATTCTTTGATGCAGGAACAATTTATAAACGGAAACTATCTTTACTCAACACTTCAGGAGGAGAATTAGCGATCGGTGCCAGCGTAAGAAATGCTACTTTTTCCAAAGTTAAATATGATTCAGGTAAAGAAGAACTTCCTGTTATTTCTCGTTTTGGGATCAGCTATTCATTTCTACCGGAAATAAATAATAACACTGTTGCAGTATTGTGTCAGGCAGAGTATCAATATCTACTCAATTATGATTATCGAGATGGACTTCATCTTGGACTTGAAACAAAATTCATTGAGATGTTAGCCTTTAGGTTCGGCTATTATTATGAAAATATTGATGATCATGATCATGACGAAAATGAAGATCAACTTTCCCAATTCACTTATGGTCTTGGGATTGATATTCCGGTCTATAAAATTATTGATTATCCTATTCGTCTTCAAATAGATTTTACTTCTTTACCACAGGTGAGTTACAGTAATATTTGGAAAGATTGGGATAATTTCAATTCATTTACAGTTAAGTTATCGTGGAATAAATAAAATTATTCAGTTTGTGAAAGTCTGTGGCTATTTTTTTCATCTCGTTATTAACTCTACTTTTGCTCTACTCCGGTAAAGTAAAGTCTGAGACAAATTTATTATATCTGCGTTTTTTCTCTAAAAGTCTTTGAGTCTTTGATTCTTTGATTCTTTGAGTCTTTGAGTCTTTGAGTCTTTGAGTCTATTTTTACTGTATCGGCGCCAGCAGTCGTGCAACTTTAACTGCCAGTTTATACCATAAAGGTTTTTTTGTGTAGTCTTCTTCGGTAATTTGGAAGCTGTTGGCAAAATCTTCTATCATCATCTCTTCAACTTTACTAGCAAACTCTTTGCTGCTGAATAACATGTTGATCTCAAAGTTAATACGGAAGGAGCGGTTATCCAGGTTGGCAGTGCCTATCATAGATATTTCATCATCGATCAGCATTGTTTTTTGATGCAGGAATCCTTTTTTGTATCTATAAACTTTGATGCCAACTTTAGTAATATCCTGCAAGTATGATAGTGATGAAAGGTTGGTAATAAGAAGATCAGATTTTTCCGGGATCATCAACCGTACATCAACACCACGTAGCCCGGCAAGTTGTAAAGCGCACAAAACCTGCTGATCCGGTACAAAATATGGGCTAATTATCCATAACCTTTTTTTAGCTGAATTTATAGCATGAACAAAAAATATTCCGCAAGTTTCCAATTCATCTGCCGGTCCGCTTGGTAAAACCAGAACATTATTTTTCCATTCAGCAGAGTAAGTAGGTTCCCAATTCAGTTCGGGAACTTCATGTGTTGCCCAATACCAATCGGAGATAAACGGTAGCTGAACACTCTGAACTGAAGGTCCTTCAATTTTTACATGAGTATCACGCCAGTAACCATATTTTGGATGAATTCCCATATATTTATCACTCACGTTCAAACCACCTACATAAGCAGTTTTACCATCCACAACTACAATTTTGCGATGATTACGGAAATTTAAACGAAGTCTATATGCCCAACCTTTTCTACTTTTAAAATTATGAACTTCAATTCCTTCATTCCGCAATTTCTCCATATAAGAACGGGGTAGAGGCGTACAACCGATGTCATCATAAAGCAGATAAATTCGAACACCTTCTTTGGCTTTATTTATGAGTTTGGTTTGCAGTTCAGTTCCCAGTTTATCATCATTTATCTTATAAAATTGTACAAGAATATAGTCCTGTGCTTCATCAATTCCCTTAAAAATAGCATTAAAGGTAGCTTCACCATTTATGAGTACTTCTGCATTATTATAGGAAGTAAAAGGCATTTTAGCCAGTGTTTCTACAACGCTGAAATCGGGATGTTCATCTTCTGATATGAGATCATTATTCTTGAATTTAATTTTTAGATCACGGGCAATATTATTAATCTTTAGGTCACCCGAACGACGCGCATTTATATACCCGTGGAATTTTCTGTCACCGAACATCCAATAAAGTGGAACTGCCAGGTAAGGGAAACTAATGAGAAAAATAGCCCAACCAACCGAACCTTGAGAAGTCCGTCCTTTCCAAATGGCATCAAGAGCTGCAAGTACACCCAAAACATAGAATACTACAACAACTATCCACCAAACGATCTTAAACCCTATCATACTTTATTCTTCCCTGCTTTTTTTGTCGTTCAGGTACAGTACTATCTTATCATAAAGCATAGATAAGGTTACCGAATAAGGAACGTTTTTCTTGGAAAGTTCCGCAACCGAAAAAGCTTCACCATATCTATCATGCTCAATATAAATTCGTATAAGTTCTATATATACAATAGGATCAAAAGGTTTTTTCTTGATACCATCCATCAGCAAGGCTATGGCTTTATCTGTTTTGCCAATCCTATCACATGTGATGGCAAAATTCTTATAAAAATTTGCAGAATTAATTGTTAATTTTTCTGCTGCAACAAATTCAACATATGCTTTAAGAATAATATTTAAATTAAAATATGCCAACCCTTTTAGGTAACTGATATTTCCATGCTTACCAAATTTTTGTTCAGCTTTATCTAATGTTTTTATAGAATCTTCGTGCTTGCCTTCTAAAAAGAGTAATTCAGCCAAAAAAATGTAGGGAAGAAGCGATGATACCTTATAATTAAAAATTGGCTTTAACACTTCAATGCTTTTATTGTTCCTGCCAATTTTAGAATAAGCAAATGCTTTATTATAAAGTAGTTCAGGAAAGCTGGTAGATAGCATATTGTAATAATCTATTGCCAGCTTATATTCATTTATTGCCATAAAAGAATTTGCTAGTTGGAAGATAGCTGTTTCATTACCTGGTTCAACTTTTAGCACCTGATGATACACACCTATAGCTTTTCTGAAAAGTTTTTTACTGAAATAGATTTCAGCCATAAATAAGAGGATCTCAACGTTTTGTGGAAATTCCTTCAATCCTTGTAGCAAAATTCTTTTTGATTCCAACCAATTTTTATTCAGCTGCATCTTTGCCTGCCAGATGATATTATTCAGCATCTTCCTATCCACAAATATTCCCCTAAAATCATTGAGTATTATACAATTCTTCAACCAAGATCAGAATTTGTTCAACATCAAACAATCTATTTATTCTATTTCTAATTTTTGCACCACCACGAAATCCTTTGGTGTAATGTGAAAAATGAGTACGCATTTCATACACCGCTTGTTTTTCTCCTTTATGGAAGATCATGAATTCCAGGTGTCTTTTTATAATTTCCAGTTTTTCTGCAGTAGTTATCGGTTCAATGTTCCCACTCTTTAAATAGTTTTTAACTTGCTTAAATAACCATGGCTTTCCCATAGCTCCTCTACCTATCATCACCGAGTCGCATCCTGTTTGTTCATACATAGCTATCATATCTTCAATTACTAATACATCACCGTTGCCAATTATCGGAATGTTTACTGCTTTCTTCAATTCTGCTATCAGTTTCCAATTACTTTTACCCGAAAACATCTGTTCACGAGTACGAGGATGAAGACAGATAATATCTGCTCCAGCATCTTGCATTTGTTTACCGAATTCAAGTGAATTTGTGCTGAACATATTCCAACCAGAGCGAAATTTAACAGATAAAGGAATGTTAAGTGGTTCTAAGATCTTTTTGGTCTCCCTAACAATACTGGCAGCGATATCGGGTGTGTTCATCAAGGCAGATCCGGCTCCACGTTTAGTAACTTTTTTAACAGGGCAACCCATGTTAATGTCGATAAAATCAGGATTTTTTGTTAAGGCAATATCAAGCGCTTTCTTAAAGATTTCAGGGTCAGAACCAAATAACTGCAATCCAAAAGGTCTTTGTGATTCTTCAAATTCTGCATATTCTAAACTGCGATCTTGGTTATAAAGTAATCCATCTACGCTTACCATTTCGCTAACAACAACATCAGCACCACACTCTTTACAGATCGCTCTAAATGGATTATCAGTAATTCCTGCTAAAGGTGCTAACCATATCTTATTGTTTGTGAGTTCTCTTGCTGTAATACTCATAACTATTTACCAATTAAATGATAGATCGCTATTCCGGCAGCAACAGCGGCATTTATCGATTCGATATTTCCCTGAATTGGTATATTAACTTTATGCTCAGCAATTTGCAGAATATCCTGACTTACGCCAAATGCTTCCGAACCGATAACGAGTATTAAACTGGCAGGTCTTTCAAGTTTAAAAATATTTGTAGAATCTTCCAGCGTTGTAGCGATAATTGTGTTTTTTATACTTTTCAGCCAGTTATGCTCATGAGTTTCCGAAGGCAGATGAAACACCGAGCCCAATGAAGCACGTATAACTTTTGGATTGTATATCTCACAACAATTAGGCGAGAGAATTATTCCGGAAACTCCTGCCGCTGTAGCCGTGCGGAAGATGGTTCCCATATTTCCAGGATCGCTTATTCCATCCAGATAGAGCAGGAATTGTGTTTGTTCAATTGGTACAGGTTTAATTTCAATAACTGCTGCAATATTCTGTGGTGTAATCGTTTCTGTGATCTTTTTCATTTGATCTCTATTTGCAATTGATATTTGTTTGGCAAAATAATGTGATGTGTTAATTTGGTCAGAATTGGTAATTATCAATTCATCAAAGCTAATACCGTAATCGTTCAATTGATCTATCAGACGTACACCTTCAACGATCGTTTTTCTGTTTAATGTACGGAATTTCTTCTGCTGTAGTTTAGCTAGTTCTTTTGCGTGATTATTACTTAATTCGTTATACATTATTTGTTATATATTTCCTTTATTGCATTAATATTAACATTATCAATTTGCTCAGATTTTAGAAATTGTTCAGCATATTTCAGGTACAATTTGGAATCCATCAGAAGCTCTACAAGGTCTTTATCGATCTCACCATCTTTAACCATGAAAGCCATTATTTTTAGTGTTTCGGAAAGAGTTTTACCCTTTTTATAGGGTCTATCGGAGGCAGTGAGAGCTTCATAGAGATCAGCGATGGCAATAATGCGTGATTGAAGCGGAAGTTCTTCCGCCGTTTTATTAAAGGGATATCCTTTGCCATTTAGCTTTTCATGATGAGAAGCTGCATAAAGAGGAAGATTCTTGAATTTCTTTGGATATGTTAGTTCCGATAACATCTCATGAGAAACAAGAGCATGTTCCCACATTTTTTCCAACTCATCGGGAAGAAGTGTGCCTTTTCTTATACAAAGGTTTTTTTTCTCATCTTTAGTGATAATATAGTATTCTTTGCCATTTGCTGAATATTTAAATTTATAGATCTCCTCAATTCGGTCTATATAGTCATCCCGCATGAATTCACCACCGGTATTAACTTTGATGACGAATTCCTTATCTTCAATCAGCTTTTCATGAAGCTTTTGCAATTCTTCTTTTTGCTCGATAGTCTTTGCTAATTCAATATCCTTTTTAATTAATGCAAATATCATTTCGAAACGGGTTATCACATGTTCTATCTTATCTTGAATTGTTTCCAGTTTTGTAGCTTTATCCCGAACATAGATAGGGATTGTGATCTTGCCGACATCATGCATCCAGCCTGCAAGAGATATTTCCTGCATTTCGTCGGGAGAAAAATGTACATCTTTATATTTATTAGAATCTTTTTGGATCTCTTCCGACAGCATTTCAGATAGTGATGCTACACGTTTAATATGGCCACCTGTGTATTTTGATTTGCGGTCTATTGCGGCTGCAATACTTTTAATAAATTGATATAATAAATTTTCTAACCCTTCTACAAGATGTTTATTTGTAAAAGCAATTGCAGCTTGTGATGCGAGTGAAGTTAGCATTGTGAGATGTTCTTCTGTGAAATGAGTTATATTTCCCTCATCATCGTAGGCATTGATCAATTGTATAACTCCCAGCAGTTCATTTTCGTGATCCTTCATCGGAATTGCTGCCATTGATTTGGAATGATAATTATTGTTTTTATCATAATTTTTTGTTCCGCTGTTATCAAAGATATCTTGATCATAGGCATCTTTAACACTACTGGGATCTCCAGTATTGGCTACATAAGAAGCAAAATTCTTGTATATTTTATTACCCTTTTCATCATAAAGCGGAACACTTGGCCATTTGGCAGTATCTGCCATTCCAAGATTTAAATTCATGGATTTTGTGCAAATTATAGTGAAATCGAGAGATTGTTTATCTTCTGAAAGCGTGTAGATCGTTCCTCCATCAGAATTGGTAAACTTAATAGCCTCCTCTAAAACCAACTTAAAGAAGTTATTTATATCACTTTCACCTGAGAGTGCAATCCCGATCCTAGTAAGTGCTTTTACTTGTCTTAATAGTTCTTTCTTATCTGCCATAACATACCTTCAATACCTAATTATTTGACATAATTACCAATAACTTAATTCTTGGATATGTAATAAAAATTGATTTTTTGTGTCAAATTATTTTGTAAACGCAGGTATAAATGTTAGAAACTATAATACTTTCAGCAGGTCAATCAAGCAGAATGGGAAGAGATAAAGCTTTATTAGATATTAATGGAATTCCGGCGATTATACATATAATCAATAAAGTTATTTCTTTTTCAGACCACATTTACATTATACTTGGAGATAATTTGGAATCAGTAAAGAGTAGGGTTTTGGAGTACTTTGAAAACCATGATTGTATAAGCTTTATTCACAATGAAGTACACTTAAAGGGAATGTTCTCTTCAATTCGAAAAGGCTTTCAGGAAGTAAAAGGTGAAAATGGAATCATGCTGCAATTGATTGATCAGCCTTTTATTTCACAGAATGTTTATGAAGAACTTGTTTCAAACTACAGTTCAGAAAACCTAATAATGCAGCCTTCTTATATAAAAGGTGAGTTTAAGCGTGGAGGGCATCCACTTGTATTTGCTCCAGCGTTTAAAGATATTGTACTTTCACATGCAGATGAGTATCAATTGAATGAGATTATAAAAAAATATAGTGAGCGCAGAAAATTTATTGAAGTAACTGATGAATCGATTCTGCATAATTTAAACACAAAAAAAGATTTTAACGATAAATTATCAGGATAAAAATTATGGAATTAGCAGTATTTGACGTTTTACAAAAAGCTGTAGAGAATCAGAAACAAGGGATTGCTTTTGTTCTGGCTACAATAGTGGAAGGTGTAGAAAAAACACCCGGACGTTCCGGATTTAAACTGATTGCCTATGAAGATAAAACAAGTGAAGGAACAGTAGGCGGTGGTAAACTGGAGAGAATGGTACTGGATAAATGTGAGGAAATTCATATAACCAAAGAAAATGCTTTTCTGGAATTTGAGCTGACTGAAACCTCCGAAGGAATCGGCATGATGTGTGGGGGAAATGCAAAGATCTACTTAGAATATTTTCCACCAACTAAGAAGATATATATTTTTGGAGCAGGACACCTCTGCAGAAGTATTGTACCCATTTTTAATTCAATTGGATTTTATTGCATTGTTATAGATAACAGAGAAGAATATGGTAACAAAGAAAGAATCCCGCTTGCTAAAGAAGTTTTTGCAACAGACTATTTTGAGTTCTTAAAGAAATTTGAACCTCAAGAAAATGACTCAGTTGTTATATTTACTCATGGGCACAAATATGATTTTGATATTTTGGATAAATTATGTGAGAAAAATGTTCAAGTGAAATATATTGGAATGATTGGATCGAAAATAAAGGCTGCTGATGCTTTAAATAAAATTAAGAAAAATAATTATAGGGGAGCCTTGATAGATAGTGTTCATGCACCTATTGGGTTAAACATTGGTAAGACAACAACACAGGAGATCGCTATTGCAATTACTGC
>JAVCCD010000020.1 GCA_030765665.1 Candidatus Tenebribacter mawsonii
GAGAGGTCACTTATTATGCCCGAAGAAATTAAAATTGGTTGTGCCAGACCTACAGGTGGACCTGTGGCTGACAATATGAAAACTGACACAAAGGAAGAACCTATTGAAACTAAGAAGGAGGAAAATATGATCAAGGTTGGACAAAAAGCACCGGATTTTACAGCACCGGCTTATCAAAAAGGAAAATTTATTAATGTTAAATTATCAGATTATTTAGGAAAGTGGGTCGTGCTCTGTTTTTATCCGGGCGACTTCACATTCGTGTGAGCTACCGAAGTATCGGCAGTTGCCGATAAATATCCTGAATTCCAAAAGCTCGGAGTTGAAGTTCTTTCTATGAGTGTAGACAGTGTATTTGTACACAAAATGTGGGACGAAAATGAACTTTCTAAAATGGTGAAAGGTGGGATACCCTATGCTATGATGTCTGATGCCGGTGGAAAAGTCGGCCAAATTTATGGTATCTATGATGAAGCCGGTGGAGTGGAAACCCGCGGTCGTTTTATTATTGATCCGGATGGAAATGTGCAGGGATATGAAGTGCTCACACCACCCGTAGGTAGAAATGTGAATGAAACACTGCGACAGATCCAGGCGTTCCAATTAGTAAGAAAAACTAAAGGTGGTGAAGCTACACCTTCCGGTTGGAAACCAGGTAAAATGACGCTTAAACCAGAACCGGAACTGGTTGGAAAAGTATGGGAAGTTTGGACGACTGATAAAGCATTTGATTAAAAATTAAACTATAAATATCAAGCCTTTGGTTTATTAAAGTAGATCAGAGGCTTTTTCTATTTGCAATGATGAGAGATGTTATTAATTCCCACGACTAAAGTCATGGGCTATTTTCTGCTTTCCTTTTTTATTTCTTTTCGTCACTTCTTCCTTAAGAGAACAACGTACAAGATACGTCCCTTCTTCGCCAGCTTCGACGTGGCAGGCAGAATGACGACCATTTTTTTTCTTGTTCTTCTTTCATAATTTTACTTTTCTAATTGACACATTACCAAAGCTTTAACAATTTCGAATGTGATAATGTTACATTGTGTTGAACAAAGAAAAGGAGAAAATTATGAAATGTTTTAACAAAACTATTTTACACTGTTAAATAGTTTTGTTATTGACACTTATCCTTTTCGTTTTCAATTTCGATTTTGCTTATTTCAATAAGCTAAAAAACAAAAAAATATTCTCAGGATGAATTATGGCATTAAGTTGGAATGAAATAAAAGATAGAGCGTTACAATTCTCAAAAGAGTGGATTGATGAAACAAGAGAACGAGCTGAGAAAGACACATTTTGGAATGACTTTTTTAATGTCTTCGGAATTTCACGCAGACGTGTTGCAACTTTTGAAGAACCTGTAAAAAAACTCGGAGATAAACAAGGTTTTGTAGATTTATTTTGGAAAGGAACATTACTTGTTGAACATAAATCTAAAGGAAAAGATTTAGACAAAGCTTATGAACAAGCAACTGATTATTTCCCTGGTCTCAAAGAACATGAACTTCCAAAATATATTATAATTTCTGACTTTGAAAAAATCAAACTTTACGATCTGGAAGAAAAAACAGAACATGAATTCCAATTAAAAGATTTTTATAAAAACGTGAAACTTTTTGGTTTCATTGCCGGTTATCAAAAGCGAACTTTTAAAGAAGAAGATCCTGTAAATGTTAAAGCTGCTGAATTAATGGGAAAACTTCACGATCAACTTAAAAATTTTGGTTATGAAGGACACCCTTTAGAAGTTTTCTTGGTTCGTCTTTTATTCTGCTTATTTGCAGATGATACAGGAATTTTTGAAAAAGATATTTTTAAAGAATTTATAGATACAAAAACCAATGAAGACGGAAGCAATTTAGGAGCTTTAATTGCTCAATTTTTCCAGGTATTAAATACACCAGAAGAAAAACGTTTAACAAATCTTGATGAACATCTCAATGCATTTCCGTATATAAATGGAAAGCTATTTGAAGAGACTCTACCAATTGCAGCATTTAATTCTAAAATGAGGGATATTTTACTTGAAGCATCTTCTCTTGATTGGGGAAAAATTTCACCTGCAATTTTTGGCTCATTATTTCAATCTGTAATGAACCCGGAAGAGCGTAGAAATCTTGGTGCACATTACACATCAGAAAAAAATATACTCAAACTTATCAAACCTCTTTTTCTTGATGAACTGAGAGAAGAATTTAAGAAAATTAAATCAAGTAAACCCAAACTCCATGAATTTCATAAAAAACTATCAACTCTCAAATTTCTCGATCCTGCTTGTGGAAGCGGAAACTTTTTAATTATTACTTATAGAGAATTAAGACAACTGGAAATTGAAATTCTACGTGAGTTATTTAAAAGTGACGAGCTTGTTACTGATATTTCAGATATTGTTTGGCTTGATGTTGATCAATTCTATGGAATTGAATACGATGAATTTGCAGCTCGAATTACCGAAACTGCCATGTGGCTCATCGACCATCAAATGAATATGAAAATTTCTGAAGAATTTGGTCAGTATTTTGCCCGTTTACCTCTTAAAAAAGCTGCTAAAATAGTGAACACAAATGCCTTGCGAATTGACTGGCAAGAAGTTGTTCCCAAAACAGAACTTTCCTATATTTTAGGAAATCCTCCGTTTATTGGAAAAAAAGAACAAAATAAAGACCAAAAAAAAGATTTAATGACCATTTATTCAGGAGTGAAAGGGGTAGGAGTAATGGACTATGTGACGTGTTGGTATATTTTATCAGCGCAATACATACAAAACACTAAAATTAAAGTAGCATTTGTCTCAACCAATTCAATTGCACAGGGCGAGCAAGTCGGAATTATGTGGAATGAATTATTTAATAAGTTTCAAATAAAAATTCATTTTGCTCATAGAACCTTTAATTGGAAAAATAAGGCAAAAAGTAATGCTGCAGTTCATGTTGTAATTATTAGTATTGCGAATTTTGACTTAAAAAGTAAATCAATATTTGAATATGATGATATAAATGCTGAACCTCATGAAAGAAAAGTAAAAAATATAAATCCTTACTTGGTTGAAGGGAACGATTTATTTATCGTTAATAGAAAAAAACCAATTTGTAACGTAAGCAAAATGAACTATGGCAGTATGCCAATTGACAACGGCCACTTAATCCTTAATGATGAAGAAAAAATAGATATTATTAAAAAAGAACCGATTGTTGAACAAATGTTAAGACAATACACTGGTGGCTATGAATTTATAAATAAAAAAAAAAGATGGTGTTTGTGGTTAGGGAATATAAATCCAAATATCATCAAAAAATCCAAATATGTTTTAAATAAAATCAATGAAACAAAAAGCTTTCGTCTTCAAAGCAAAAGGGAAGCAACAAATAAACTATCAAATACGCCAGCATTATTTGGAGAAATTAGACAACCAAATGACGATTATTTAATAATCCCCAAAGTTTCATCCGAAACAAGAAAATATATACCAATTGGAATTCTAAATTCCGAAATTATTACAAGTGGTAGTGCATTAGTTGTACCTGATGCTAGCCTTTTTGAACTGGGTGTTCTTACTTCTGAAATGCATATGGCATGGGTTAAATATACATGTGGAAGAATGAAAAGTGATTATCAATATTCAGCAAGTATTGTTTACAACAATTTCCCATGGGCAAAAAATCCAAGCGAAAAGAATAAAAAGAAAGTAGAAATCAAAGCTCAAAAAATTCTGGATGTTAGAATAGAATTTCCAGATAGTAGTTTGGCAGATCTGTACGATCCACTCAGCATGCCGCCAAAACTTGTTAAAGCACATCAAGAACTAGATAAAGCTGTAGATCTGTGTTATCGTCCACAAGTCTTTATAAATGAAACTGCCAGAATAGAATTTTTATTTGAGCTTTATAATGAATACACAATGCCGATATTAATAGAGGAAAAGAAAACTAAGAAGAAAAAATAATGAAAACCACTAATACTTATAATAATTCTGAGGAGAGTTTATGAATAAGTTATTGAAAAAGCCAATGATCGTACTTATATTAGTATTGATGCTGGGGTATGTTATAATAACCTGCTCCGGTAAGATCTCTTCACAATTAGTGAAATTATTACCGGAAATTTTCCAAACTGATTTTTATCTAAAAAATATAAGCTTTAAATTCTTATTTGTGCTATTCTCAATTGTAACAATGCTGCTGATACCAACAATGAAACTTAGTGATTTCGGATTGAAATTACCAAAGAGAATAAATTATTTCAAACTTATCTGGCAGACTGTTGCTTTAACATTAGGTGGTGGAATTGTTTATGGATTGCTTTTTATGGGATTATTGCGAAATCTCTTTGGTGATACTAACGAAATGGGATTCCCGGATAGCGGATCTTTCCTGAAAATAATTATTGTTGTATGGTTATGGTCGAGTATTTGTGAAGAAATTTTTAACAGAGGTTTGATACAATCATTACTTAATATTTTTAAAAAATACAAATTTTGCAAGCTTACTCTTTCTGTTTGGATTTCCGGAATAATATTCGGAGCAATGCATTTCTCTGTATTTAAATTCAGTAGTTCAATCTTTTTTGTATTGTTCATTGTTTTTAATGCAACTACTATCGGAGTTCTCGCTGCCTATTATCGAGAAAAATCCGAAAGTGTTTATCCGGCAATCATGGTCCATATTTTGGGCAATGTTGCAGGTTCATTACCTTTATTGATCAAAGCTATATTTACATAGAAATTCAAATGAATAATAAAAAAGAAATATTGAAAACAGTTAATACATATAAAACGACTGCGAAGTATTATCTTATTGAATTATATTTGAGAGATTAATGCATCCTCCTGTTGGCAAATGCTAACCTTACACCTCTTATCATTCTTTAGTGTTGGGAAAAACCAATATTAACGAGCAATATTTTTAATTGTTGACAAGATATCACTAAAATTGTTTGTAGATACCAACATTAAGTACAAATAGGAGGATTAGTGATGGATAATACCAACATTGATTGGACTGCA
>JAVCCD010000285.1 GCA_030765665.1 Candidatus Tenebribacter mawsonii
ACTTATCTCAGAATCAAATTGGAAATTATTTTCATCTTGATAATAACCTGTGTTTCCAATATTAAAGCCTAAAATATTCGATTCGTGATCACCTGATAAAATATGAGAGTAATTTTCTGAAAAAACTATTAATGTTGTATCAGAATTCGAAAAATCATCAATAACGATATCTTCAGAAACAAATTCATAAGAAAAATTTATCATATGATTTATTGTCTGAAATCTTTTTTTAGCTATAGCCTGAATAAGATCACGGTCTTTATTAAATAATTCTACTAACTCATAATTATCTAATTTATATTTAAGACCAAGATCAATAATTTTATTTTCGAAAGTTACTGAATATTCCTTCTCTTTATTAACTATTGAATCAAAGGGATATTGGTAACTAAAAATATCTTTTTCACCCGGAAGTGTCTGATCAATAAAACTACTATTGAAGTGCACATTTAAAAAACCGAAATCATAACACAGGTTAAGATGTAAGTTTTGTGAAGCTTCATCTTCATAACCCAACCATTTACCTTTTTCTCCCAGAAAATCAAGTTGCATACTCAATTTAGGAATTCCCAGAATCCCACCCTTCATAAGTGAAACTGATATATTATTCATATCAATATCACCAAGTCCCATATAGGTTTCAGTTATTGCTACAGGAAGAGAATATCCAAATGAATTGTAAAAAACATTCCCCCTTTTGAATATAGTGTTGTAAATATTTTGGTTGTTTTGGATAATTTGTAAATTACCAATTGAAAATGGTATTTCTGAGAATCCATTTTTTTTAATATGCACATTCAGATTGAAGGGTGAACTCAAATGAAAATTCTCATTATATATTAAATGCGGAATGAAAAATTCAACTTCCATTTTTCTTTTTTCATCAAGGAAGTTATTCATTTCGGTTAAAAGCAGTTTAGGATCGATATTCTCTTTTAATGAATCAATAACGCTTGGTTGAGTGTTCAATGAATCAGGAAGAACAGCTGCAAAAGCTTGTGAATCTTGGTTTGCAATTTCAACTGGATTTTCTTGTGCACAGATACCAGTTGCTAAAAGAATTAGCAAAATTAACCCAATATTTTTCATAACCAACCTTTATTTTTATACCATTTATACGTTTTTTTAAAATTTAAGATATATTCATCCTTAAACTTGAAGTTTAATATTGTTCTGGTTTTTGATGTGTCAACTATCCAATAATCTTCTTTAAATTCTTTCACTTTATCCTTGTTAATTATTGGGAAGTTACTCTTGAAGATGAAACTGAGAAGTTCCAAAAAGGAAGCAATGGGGAAGAGCATAAATTCTGGAATTCTTATCGTAATGTTTCTTGAATTAATTGCTTTGCCAATTAATTTATGTAACTCACTATTTTTTAAAATTCTTGGATTAGCAGCAAATAGAATTTCATTAAAAGTAGCTTTATTTAATATTGTTTTTTCAATCAAAGAAGTTAGTTCGTCAATATGGATAAGATTGTAGTATTTTGCTTTGTAACTATTTAATAAAACAATATGACTTTTAACCATTTTAAAAATCTTAAGAAAATCTTTATCACCTGCTCCATATACAGAAACAGGTCGAATGATTGTCCATGGTTTAACTAAATCTTTTTGAATTATCTCTTCAGCAATAAGTTTGCTTTTTCCATACATTGTTATTGGTTGTGCTAGATCATCTTCTATTTTACCATAATCTTTATTCGATGCAGGTCCAGCAACGGCTTGACTGCTCAGAAAAATAAACTGTTTGATAGATGTTTCATTACAAATTTTAACTAAGTTTCTTGTTAGATCTATGTTGATTTTCATAAATGTTTCCCATTTACGAGCTCGAGTTAATGCTGCTGCATGAATTAATATGTCAGCATTTTGGATAACTTGTTTAATCTCAGCAAAATCATCATAATCAATGTAATGAACGCTACTTTTATCTTCAATTGGATCGGTATTTGAATTTTTCCTAACAAGACAGATTACTTCATTATTGTTATTATGCAGTTTTTTTGCTAGCATACTTCCAACAAAACCATTTGCCCCAGTAATTACAATTTTATTCATAGATGTTACTCAAGAAATGAGAATGAATTGGTCAATTAATTTGTTAAACTCAAATAATGATTGATAATTTTTAAAATGATATACATAAAATGTTATACTTGACGTTAAATTCAATTTTAAATTTATTCTTCTTAAATTAGGAAATAAAAATATTATAGGGAGTGATAATGAATATTTTATTAATTGGAATCCAAGGATGTGGGAAAGGCACTCAGGCGAAGATACTTGAGGAGAAATTTGGCTGGAAACATATAACTACTGGAAACCTGCTAAGAGAGAATATTGAAAAGAACACTGAGTTAGGTCTTACTGCAAAGAAATTTATGGATCAAGGAGAGCTTGTTCCAGATAAATACGTGTTTCAAATAGTTGAAGATGCTTTGGCAAATGCAAAGAATGGGACTATCTTAGATGGTTTTCCAAGAAATATGGAACAGTTGAAGTACTTAGAAAACAACTTCACTATTGATAAGGTAGTTCTATTAGAGCTATCTGATGAAAAAGCTATTGAGCGTGTTTCTTCAAGAAGAAACTGCGTTGATTGCAAGAAAGATTATAATCTGCTTTACAGCAAACCAAAAGTTGATGGCGTTTGTGATGATTGTGGTGGACAGATAGTTCAACGAGATGATGATTATGAAGCTGCAATAATTAAAAGAATTGAAAAATTCTATAATGATACTTCCGAAGTTATTTCATATTTCTCAAATGAGGGTAAGCTTATACGCGTTAATGCAGATGACCCTATCAACACTATTCAGGAGAATATTGTTAAAGCCCTGAATGTCTAATCTTAAGTTTAATATAATTAAATATGATTGAAACTAAGCGAGATAAAGTTCAGAAATTTACAATTGTCATTTTAACAATATTTGCTATTGTAAACTTCGAGTTGTTATTTTTAAAATTCATTAACATTAATAACTCAATAATTAGTTTGTATACTAAGATATCAATTATATTATTAATTTTTTACATTAGTTACAGACTAATTAAAAATGGAATTACCGTACAGAGACTTCTTAATCTCTTGCCGGATATCATATTTATTTTTATAGGTTTACTAGTTACGGATTCTGAGAGAGTTTTTCAGTTCTTTCTAATTGGACGTCAAATTATTTCATTAATCAATATGAGAACGTTATCAAATAATAAGGGTAAGATAACAGATAAAATTTCTGATAATCCACCAGTACTCGTTATGCTAACGTTCTTCTTCACAATATTTATTGGATCACTTCTTCTTATGTTACCAGTTTCTACAGTGCATGGTGAAGAAACAACTCTATTAGGAGCTATATTCACATCTACATCTGCAACTTGTGTTACCGGATTAATAGTTTATGACACTGGAACACATTTTACACTTTTTGGGCAGATGATTATTCTTACATTAATACAAATTGGCGGTTTAGGAATTATGACGATTTCAAGTGCATTTGCTATAATTCTTGGGCAAAAACTTAGCTTAAGAAGAGAATCAATAATGCAAAATGTAAGTGGTGAATCTAGTAAACTGGATATGATAAATCTAGTTAAAAATGTAATTATTGTTACGATCACATTAGAATTACTAGGTGCTACAATATTATATTTTACATTTATCTCTAAATCTTATAATATAAATAGCGCTATGTATCATGCAATCTTTCATTCAGTTTCCGCATTCTGCAATGCTGGATTTAGTTTGTATCCTGATAGTTTGATGAGATATCTAGATAATTTCAGTATAAATTTTGCCATTACTTCACTAATCATTATGGGTGGAATTGGCTTTCCAGTAATGAAAGATATTCAAAGAACTATAAAAAATAGAGTTAGTTTTAAAAGATTATCACTTCATTCTAAAATAGTGATTTCATCAACAATTGTACTTCTTGCAATGGGAACAATTGTTTTCTTTATTTCAGAATATAATAATGAGATGAAAGGATTTAATTTTCAAGATAGAATGTTTGCATCTTATTTCCAATCAGTTACAACCAGAACTGCCGGATTTAACACAATAGATACTTCAAATTTAAGTAAAGGATCTTCGTTTGCTTCAGGTATATTAATGTTCATTGGGGCATCACCAGGTTCAACTGGAGGTGGAGTTAAAACAACAGCTTTAGTTGTAGTCTTAGTAGCAGTTATTGCAATGTTCCGTGGGCACAAGGATGTAAACATTTTCAAACGTAAAGTATCCGAAAAAATTATAAAGAAAGTTATGGCACTTGTAGCAGCTTCTGTAGCATTTCTTGCGTTGATGATCTTCTTGCTTCTTCTTGTAGAACCTTTTACATTCGAAAAAACTGTATTTGAAGCAATTTCAGCCTTTGGAACAGTTGGGCTTTCGATGGGTATTACAAATAGTTTATCGAGTGCTGGTCAGATAATAATCGTGTTATTAATGTATTTAGGGCGAGTAGGTCCTTTAACTCTGATGTTCGCAATTTCAGAAACTAAAGACAGATCTTACTTCACATTTACAGAAGAAAAAATCAGTATTGGCTAAAGTTTTTATTTATTAGTATTTTTCTACAGACAAAGTATTTGTAGAATAGGAGTATAAATGGCTAAATTTGCAGTGATAGGGCTTGGTAAATTCGGTATGAATGTCGCAACTACTCTTTTTGAAAGAGGGGCAGAAGTAATCGCAATTGATAATGATAAGGCTTTGATAGATGAAATTACAGGACGTGTAAGCGTTGCGATACATCTTAATAGTACAGATGAAAAAGCACTTAAGATGAATAGAATCCAAGATGTTGATGCTGTAATATTAGCTATTGGCAATAATATTGAGGTAAGTGTATTAACAACTGTTTTACTAAAAAAGCTAGGAGTTAGCAATATCCACGCTAAGGTGGATAGCAAGGTTCATGCAAGAATTCTTGAACTTCTTGGTATTCACAATATTATCTTCCCTGAAGAACAAATTGGAAAACAACTAGCTAATTCTTTAATTTCCAGCAGTGTTTTGGAATATG